>NZ_DBPA01000022.1:1016-17029 GCF_002300045.1 Streptococcus sp. UBA632
GGTATGAACCACCAATACCGATAACAACAAGCACTTCGCTGTCTGATTGGATTTTAGCAGCAGCTTTTTGAATACGAGCAAATTCTTCTTTGTCGTAGTTTTCTGGAAGGTCTAACCAACCAAGGAAGTCAGAACCAGGACCTGTTCCTTTGCGCAAGTACTCATCAGCGGCACTTACTTGAGCTTGCATAAAATCAACTTCTTCTTGTTCAACAAATTGACCTAAAAGCTTTGAATAATCAAATGTAATATGTGTCATTTTTATCCTCCTCGAATACAATCTCTCTTCTATATTACTCTTTTATCCTTTATTTTTCAATGATTTTTAACAAAATAGGTCAAATAAATAAAGCGTTTGCTATTTTCAGAAAACATTCAGAAAAAGTACACAAAAATCAAGTTTTTTCTGTAAAAAAACAACATAAAAAGTCCTAAAAATTNNACGAAGTTCGTCCTCTCTAGGTGTTAGCTTTTCATCTACCCACTACAGTTGACAAAGAGCCTAAAAATTTAGGCACCTATTTTTAGAAATAAAAAAAGAGCACACACCTACAATCGCTTAGGGCTGCTGGATTCCTCCCCTGACCCACTTCACGCGAAGATGTTGCTCCGATAAGTATTATATCATAATTAAGAAATGATGCAAGCCAGAACTATGCTTTTGCCTGTTTTTGTTGGGCTTTTTTCTTTTCGCGATTACGACGGAAAAAATCTTGCATAATTCCCGCGCATTCAGCTTCTAGAATCCCTGTTTCCACCTCAACTCGGTGATTGAGGCGAACATCGGTCAAAATATCGTACAGGCTCCCAGCACCGCCAAATTTTTGATTAGTAGCTCCGTAAATCACCTGCGGAATGCGAGCTAATCCAATAGCACCGCTGCACATGACGCAAGGTTCAATGGTGACAAACAAGGTGCTATCCAGTAAACGCCAGTTGCCCTCTTTTTCGTTGGCTTCGTTAATGGCCATGATTTCAGCGTGTAAAATAGCTTTTTGCTGCTCCTCACGCGCATTGTGCCCACGACCGATAATCTCACCGTCTTTGACGATAACGCAACCGATAGGAATTTCACCTTTGGCTAATGACTTTTGTGCTTCTTTGAGCGCTTCTCGCATAAAATACGCCTTTTCTTCCTGCGTAAATGCTGACATTACAAGTCACCTAATTGCCATGATTTGTGCGGCACGGCTAAATCAACAGGAACGTCTTTGGCATAGTGTTGGGTTTGTTCTTTCAGCACTTGCAAGTGTTTTGTCGCATCAATGCCTTCTGGTGGAATTGGTGGGGTATGTGTCAAAACAAGGGATTTAACGGCTGCTTTATGGGCAATTTCGCCAGCTTCCTTGCTTGTCAAATGAGCTGGGTGGTTTTCATTGCCTTCATAAAGGTAAACATCCGCTAAAAAGAGGTCTGCATCCTTGGCAAATGCATCCAAGCCATCAAAGTAACCCGTATCACCAGTAAAGACTAGGACTTGACCAGTAGCTCTTTCAACGATACGAAAAGCGTAGCAAGGAACTGGGTGAACGGTTTTGATAAAGGTCACATCAAAAGGACCAATGTGTTCAACACCTGTCACATCATAAGCTCTACCTTCTGAAACGCCAAGCATAGTTAATTTGTCAAATTCATACAAGTCTTCCTTGTGTCCATAAATTGGCAAAACTTTTGGTGTCCAAAGGTGTTTTGGATACAATTGGAAATAGTGGCGCAACACACCCAAGTCAGCGATGTGGTCAGGATGATAATGCGAAATAATCACGGCATCCAAATCAATCGGGCTGATTTCTTTTTCCAGTTCTGTCACGGCACGACTACCGCAGTCCATCAATAATTGAAAACCATCTTCACCAGTAACGAGATAAGAAGTTGTTCCACCGTCATCGTGTGGATAAGCTCCCCAACAACCAAGTGCTGTTAACTTCATAGTACACCCCTCCTTTATTTATAAACCATTATAACACAAAAAGACCCAACCTTGACAGGTTGAGTGAAGTCTCAGAAATTACGGTCGCTTCGATTGTAACCGTAGCGTTCAAAGAAATCTTCACGAAATTCCAAAAGATTGTCATCCATAATGGCTTGACGGACTTTTTTCATCAAGTTGACAAGGAAGTAAAGGTTGTGGTAACTTGTCAAACGCAAACCAAAGGTTTCATCAGCTTTTAGCAAATGACGGATGTAAGCACGCGTGTAATTGCGGCAAGTGTAGCAATCACAGTCATGGTCAAGCGGTGTAAAGTCTTCGGCATATTGGGCGTTTTTAACCACCAAACGTCCTTCGCTGGTCATGCAGGTACCGTTTCGAGCGATACGCGTTGGCAAGACACAGTCAAACATATCAATTCCTCGGATAACCCCATCAATCAAGCTATCAGGTGCTCCAACACCCATCAAGTAACGTGGTTTATTTTCAGGCAAAATAGGCACCGTGAAATCCAAAACCGCGTTCATTTCGGCGTGTGATTCCCCAACAGCTAAACCACCGATAGAATATCCTGGAAAATCCATGCTAACCAAGTCATGAGCTGACTGGCGGCGAAGGTCTTCAAATCCAGCCCCTTGCACGATACCAAACAAGCCTTGGTCATGTGGTCGGCGGTGTGCTTTCAAACCACGTTCTGCCCAACGGCTAGTACGCTCGATAGATTTTTTAACGTAATCATAAGGTTGGTAGAATTGTGGGCATTCATCAAAACTCATCATGATATCAGAACCCAAATTATTCTGAATCGAAATGGCTTTTTCTGGAGAGAGGAACATCTTAGCACCGTTGAGGTGGTTTTTAAAGGTTACCCCTTCTTCTGTGATATTACGCGTTTCTGCTAATGAATAAACCTGAAAACCACCACTATCTGTCAAGATGGCTTGGTCCCAATTCATAAATTTGTGCAGACCGCCAGCACGCGCAATCAAATCATCACCTGGACGCAACCAAAGGTGATAGGTATTGGCCAAAATAATACCAGAACCCATTTCTTTGAGTTCTTCTGGGGATTGAGTCTTAACAGTAGCCTGCGTTCCCACAGGCATAAACATTGGTGTCGGGAAAGTGCCGTGCGGTGTGATAATCTCACCCAAACGCGCTCCCGTGTGTTTTTCTTTCTTAATTAAACGATATTTAATGGGATAATCTGTCATATTTTCTCCTAGCTACCACAAAAAACAGTTGTGGGCAATGTCAATACATTCTCAAAATAATGGTAAAAATAACCTTTACGATTCTACCAAAAAAGTAGCTGTTTGTCATGCAGTTCTTATTATATGCTATTTCTAATACAATATGTTATAATAAAAAGCACGATTAAAGGAGGTTTTTTGACATGACTGCTTCAGAAACACGCCGACAAGCGCGAGAGTTTCTTAAAACACTGACTGGTAAATACCAGCTCTTTATTGTTACTATCATTTTATCTATTTTAACCATTTCCCTATCTTACCGTCAAACCATCGTTTCTTATGGTGATGTGACCACATTTGTGAATTTTTCAACCTCACTTCCACCACTTATTCAAATTTTATTGACCCTATTTTTAGCGTCAGCAAGTTATGCGGTGCTTGATGTGCTACGTGCCAAAAGAACCGAAGTGAGCGTTTCAGACAATATGATTGTCTTTTCAAACGAACTCTTTTGGAAATTTGTTGTGACAGCTATTGTTAAATGGTTCTTCATTTTCTTGTGGTCTTTGATTGCTATTGCTGGTGGTGTGATTTTATCACTTGGTATGGTCGTTAGCGTTGACAACAACCTAGCTGGTTCTGCTATCATTTTCGTTGGTTGCGCTATAGCTCTTATTGGAACATTCTTTGCCATCATGAAGCAATACGCTTATAGTATGACGACATACGTGCTTTACGACGAAGTCAACAACGGTACTTACCGAGGACCTCGTCAAGTGATTGCCAAAAGCCAAGCCTTGATGGATGGTAACAAATGGCGTTTCTTCTGCCTTGAGTTTAGCTTCATCGGTTGGGATATTTTGACCGCCCTTACCTTTGGTTTGCTTTACTTCTACACGCTACCATACAGAACAACTGCAAACCTTATCTTCTACGAAAACTTGCTTGAACAAGAAGAAATCTAAAAAAAGCCTTTCAGCCAGTAGTGGTTGAAAGGCTTTTTTATTGTCCCTCATTCTTCATAAAGAGCAAGGGGTGAGCGTCCTGATTGCTTGACATCTTCTTGACACTTGGGGCAAAGACCGTGGGCGGTTACCTGTATTTTTGTGATTTGGTAGCCCGTTTGCTCGTAAGCTTCTTTTCCAATGTCAATCGCATCCACATCCATAAAATCAGCGATGGCACCGCAGCATTTGCAAATGATATTGATGTGCTGGTGTCCCATAAAATCATAGTAAGTGGTTGGATTGTTTGTGACCTTTAATTCCGTCACAAATCCCTCATCGACTAAAACTTTTATATTATTATAAACCGTTGCCAAACTCAAACTTGGGTGTTCTGGCAACAAATCTTTGTAAATTTTATCGGCACTAGGATGCTCGGTGCTATTTATCAGATAAGCAATGATAGCTTTACGTGTTTCCGTGATACGAATGTGTTTTGCCCTTAAATGCTCAATCACATTTTCATAAGCATCTAACGGACGATGATGGGTATGAATATCCATAGCAAAGCCTCCTTCCTCGTTTGCTGTATTCATTATAACACAGTTTAAAAGCTAAGAAAGAAAGCGGTGCTCGTTTTATTTTTGTCTTTATCGACAAAAAATTCTTGAAATTCATTTTATATATAATGCAAAAAGAGCATAAAAACTGAGAGTCGCTTTCTGCGAACTCTCAGTTTTTTCATAATAAGTTTTGATATTCAATCTTGATGCATTTATTCATGACGATGTTATCACGGCCTGCAGCTTGTAACAGATCAGCAGCTTCTTGGCTTTCTAGACCAAGTTGTGCCCAGAAAATATCGGCATCTGTTTCTAGGAAATCTTTAGCGACTTCTGGAAGAAATTCACTGCGTCTGAAAACATCCACAATATCAATGTGAACAGGAACATCTTGCAACCTAGCATAAGCTGTTTCATTTAAAACCTTCTGCCCTGCTAATTTGGGATTGACAGGAATAATGGTGTAGCCTGCTTCTTGCATGATCTTAGAAACACGGTAAGCAGCACTGTCCTCACGATGAGATAGCCCAACCACAGCAATGGTTTTAGCATTTTTCAGATAGTCCGCTATCACGGTTTGGCTCGGATTTTGGAAAGTAGTCATCGCAGAAACCTCCTAAAAATGTCTTTTCTTCAGTATAACACACTTCTTTCTAAAAATGAGATGACAAACCTTGCCATCTCATGTCTTTTATTTAGCTTCGTACCAAGTTTGCCCTGCATTTTCGTCTGCAATAAGTGGTACTGACAAATCAATTGCAGATTCCATGGTTTCTTTAACCAATTTTTTAACGGTTTCAAGCTCATCTTTTGGCACTTGAAGAATGATTTCATCGTGCACTTGCAGCAACATTTTAGTCTTGAATTGTCCCTCAACCAAGGCTTTATCAAGGTTAATCATGGCAATTTTGAGAATATCGGCAGCACTTCCTTGAATAGGCGAATTGATAGCGGTACGTTCGGCAAATTGACGGACGTTGAAGTTGCGAGCATTGATATCTGGCAACTCACGGCGGCGGTGGAAGAGTGTTTCCACATAGCCTTTATCTTTGGCATCACGCACCACGCGCTCCATGTAATTCTTGATGCCTGGGTAGCGTTCAAAGTACGTGTCAATGTACTGCTTGGCCAATTTCCGCGGAATGCCTAAGTTGTTGGCAAGCCCATAGTCTGAAATACCATAGACAATACCAAAGTTTACTGCCTTAGCATTGCGACGGTCATTTGGCGTCACGTCTTCTGGCTTGTCAATACCAAAGACACGCATGGCAGTTGAGGTGTGGATATCTGCTCCCTCACGGAAAGCCGCAATCAAATGCTCATCATTTGAAATGTGGGCAAGCACACGCAATTCAATTTGCGAGTAGTCCGAACTCAACAAGAACTCATCTTCTGTTTCAGGCACAAAAGCTTTTCGAATCAAGCGCCCTTGTTCCAAACGCACAGGGATATTTTGCAAGTTCGGGTCCACACTTGATAGACGTCCTGTCTGCGTCAAATCTTGCAAATAGCGGGTATGGATTTTGCCGTCTTGTAAAATGAAATCCTGCAAACCAACGATATAAGTGGATTGGAGCTTGGCAATTTGGCGGTATTCCAAAATTTTAGACACAATTGGAGAAATCGGGGCCAAACGTTCCAAAACATCTACGGCCGTTGAATAGCCTGTCTTGGTTTTCTTGGTGTAGCTAGTTGGCAACTGCATCTTGTCAAACAACAATTCACCCAATTGTTTTGGTGAGTTGATGTTGAATTCCATGCCTGCTAGGTCATAGATTTCCTGTGTCAATTCGTCAATAACGGCTTGGTTGGCTGCTTCCATATCTTGCAAGGTCGCTTTTTTTACGGAAATACCTGCGATTTCCATTTTCGCCAAGACATTTGCTAAAGGTTGCTCCATGTCAACTAACAAACTGGCTTGTTGGTGCTCAGCCAATTTGTCTAACATGGCTTGTTCTGAGTCGTTCAAAACAATGATTTTACGAGCTAAATGGCTGAGCAGCACCGCTTTTTCAGGAACAGCACGCTTAACGCCCTTGCCATAAACGGCCTCATCACTATCCAAAACGTGGTTGGTGTAAAGTCTAGCAATGGTTGACAATTCATTGTCCTCAACCGTTGATAAGAGGTACTTGGCAAGACGGCTGTCAAAGGCTGGCGCTGGCAAATCAATGCCTAAATGACTGAGTAGGACCTTGCTCCGTTTGAAATCGTAGGTCTTGATTGGCTTAGCCAAAGCGGCTTGGAACAAATCATCCTTGAGGAGTTCAAGATTGGTTGACGCATAAATCGCCTTGTCATTTCCCCAAGCAAAGCCAATGATAGGCTCAACGTGGTAATTGTCGCCCAAAATTTCAAAATAGAAAAATTGGTCATCTGTGAACATATCCGCACGCAAGCTGTCCACTTCTGTATAAGCCACGTCAAATGTTTCTTGCTTCTTAGGAGTACCTAAGCTGTCTTTAAACTGCTTGAAGCCCATGTCATCGTAAAAAGGCACCAATTTATCCAAATCAGGTCCTTGGTAGGCAATATCATCCAAACCAATGGTGATAGGAGCCGTCACATCAATGGTCGCCAAGGTCTTAGACAAGAAAGCTTGCTCTTTGTCGTTAATCAAGTTTTCCTTCATCTTAGACTTTTTCATGCCGTCAATGTTGTCATAAATGCCTTCCAGACTGCCGTATTCTAAGAGCAGTTTCAGACCTGTCTTTTCACCGATTTTGGTCACGCCAGGGATGTTGTCCGATTTATCCCCCATCAACGCCTTAAGATCAATGAATTGTTTGGGTGTGATACCCATTTTTTCCATGAGGTAAGCTGGGGTAAAGGCTTCAAATTCAGCCACGCCTTTTTTGGAAATCTCAACCGTGGTGTTGTTATCCGCCAGCTGAATCAAATCCTTGTCCCCGCTGACAATAGTCACATCGTACTCGTCTTCGTTTTCGGCTAATTTATCCAAAGTTCCGATGATGTCGTCAGCCTCGTAATTCACCAAATCGTAAAAAGTAATGCCCAAGGCGGTCAACATCTCACGAATGTAAGGCAGCTGCTCACGAAATTCTTCTGGCGTCTTGGCACGACCAGCCTTGTAATCTTCGTACATTTCCGTACGGAAAGTGGTCTTACCCGCATCAAAAGCCACCAAAACGTGCGTTGGCTGCACACGCTCTAGCAAGTGATTTAACATGAGGTGAAAGCCGTAAATGGCATTGGTATGCAAACCTGTTCGGTTTTTAAAACGGTCAATCTGATTGTATAAGGCAAAAAAAGCACGGTAGGCAACCGATGACCCATCAATTAAAAGTAATTTTTTCTTGTTTTCCATGGCTTTATTATAACACATCTTGAGCTATCTCCTCTCCTCTTACGCACGATAGCTTGGCAAATGCTAATATTTAAATTTTCTTTAAGGCAATCCTTTTATACTATAGTCATTCCTAAAACTTTTCCAGTTAGTACCGCTAACTGACTATCATCCTAACAGACAGTTGCTGGAAGGATGTATCTTTTTCATAATCTCCTTAAAGTCTAGCCTAGCTAGGCTTTTTGTTTTTAGCCTAACAAGCTAACCAAAGACATCAAAATAGGCACAACCAGCAAGGTGAGTAGGGTGGATTCGGTAACCATAATAGCCGCATAATCCGCATCGGCACCGTACAATTTGGCTACGACAGGAGCATTGGTCATCACGGGCATGGCTGATTGGAGGATAAAGACTTGTTTCATCAATTGTGGCATTTGGGTGTGTTTGACAATGATTAACATCAAAAGCGGAGCAATCACGAAACGCCCGACTAAGACCAAGACATTGTCTTTGGTAAATCGCAAACGTGACAGCCCTACATTTGCCACCGAAATCCCAATGAAAATCATCGACAAAGGGATGGTCAAATTGCCCAAATATTGGAAATCACTCAATAAGAAAGCTGGGAGTTTGATATTTAAAAGAACCAAAATCACCCCAATGATGAATCCCATAAGTGGTGGCGAGAAGATTTTCTTCAAGGTTCCTCGCAAATCAAGCGTGACTTCTTTGCGACCATCTCTTTGAATCAAATAAGTCCCTATAGTCCAGAAAAACGTCGTGTTACACATGTAATAAACCAAGACATAAGGAATACTTTTATCCCCAAAAAGTGCTTGATTGATAGGAAGTCCCACAAAAATCGTATTAGAATTAAAAAACATAGAAACAAATAAGCCCTGATGCTTTTTATCAATCAAGAATAAATGAGCTACCGCTACAGCAATAGCTAATAAAATCACCATTGAAAGCGCTGGAAAACGCAATTGTGACAGCATTTCAAGCAACTCTTTTGCCGTAAAACGCCCAACAATGGTTGAAATCATATAGCATGGTAATGCTACTTGTGTTACCAACTTGGCAATGAGATTCGGCGCTTTTTCATCGAACCAACCTTTTTTGGTTAGCACATAACCGACTAATACCATGATAAGAATAATCAGAACACCCGAAAAACTACTCACAAACCTTGCCATTGCTTACTTCCTTTTCACCTTTTAGTTTCAGTATAGCATATTTTTAGCGCTTTCTTAACTACTTTTATGAATATTACCCCAGTCATTTAAAAAAGCTAGAAAAATAATATTTCTAGCTTTCTTATTCTTGATTAATCATCATTTTCCGAATCGAACACTTGCTCAACGTGGTCATGAATATCTTTTTTAATTTCTTTTGTTTCAACGACAGATTCTTCACCTAGTTGTTGATATTCTACTTTATCTTTCTTAGTAAATTTCTTATCATCGTCATATTTTTTAGAAATCAAGGAAATCATGCGGCGACGAAGATGTTTTTCGTCCTGCACATTACCTTTTTCACGAATCCAAGCTTGAAGCAAAACAACCAACATAATCAAGCCAATGTAACCAAGGATTGGATACATGACAGAAACCAGTTGTTTAAAACCAAGGAAGGACAAGGCATAACCACTTACGACAAAAAAAATCATGTCACGTTTAAACTGACTTTCACCTTTATTTTCAGAAAAGCGTTTTGCTAAAGCATAGTAAAGACTAAAGGCTGTGTTGAAAATAAGCCCAAATACGACAAGGGAATAGGCAAAAGCAAACCAAGGATGGATTTCATTGGCAAGTACTAACATTGGAATATCTGCAGAAGCAATCTTTCCAACATTGACAAACAAGACAAGTGAGGTAATCGCAATAATCAGACCGACAATTGCACCACCAAGTGTTCCCCCTTTTTCAGCAACGCCAATACGAATAATTGAACCACCAAGGACAAAAGCCATTGATACCCCAGTCATCACACAAATGGCGAAGTAATTAAGAACAGACACCCAAATATTTGGCATATTTGTCGGTAGAGTCTTAGCTACTGTATTTAACTGTTCAAAGTCAAAAGAATGTCCAATCAGACTATGACCAGCAATGATCAATACCATGATAATAACAATCGGCGTGAAAATCCCAATAATCTGAGTAATTTTCTCAAAATCAAGGAAACTTACAAAAATCACAAGGAGAACACAGATTAAAGCTCCTAACCAAGTGGGCAATCCAAATTGTTGATTAAGGTTAGAACCCGCTCCAGCAATCATGACAAATCCAATGACATAACAAGAAATAATCAAAGCAATGTCTAATACACGATTGGTAAAAGGATGGGCAATCTTTGAAAGCACCTCTGAGTGGTCATTCGAACGATAGTAACTTCCTAATGTCACGATAATACGTCCAAATATAGCATTCAAAATCCCTAAAACAATAACGCCAATCATTCCCCAGATACCAAATCCGACAAAATATTGCATCAAATCCTGTCCCGAAGAAAGTCCAGCACCAACAATAATACCAACATAAGCCAGTGCAATTGATAAAATTCGTTTAACCATTTTTCCTCCTTTTTAAATCAGGCAACATTAATAGGTTAACAAAAACAGATTAAGACAAAATGACGATTGTAATCTCAGTATGACATTTGTTAAATTTCCGTGAAAATTTTCACGTTATTTACAACTCTTTTTCAAGCAAATGCCATTTAAAAAATAAGGGTATTTCTTACCTTCATTTTAGCACAAAACCCCGCCAGAAAGCTTCTGGCAGGGTTTGCTTTTATAAAGATTTTTTTCAACTTAATTAAATATTTGCCCAAACTGATTCAAGGATGTTAGTTTGATCTCGATCTGGTCCAACTGAGAATGTTGAAATGCGAACACCAACGAGTTCACCAACACGGCGAACGTAGTCACGAGCATTTTCGGGAAGTTCATCTAGGCTACGGCAACCTGTGATGTCTTCTGACCAACCTGGCAATTCTTCGTAGATTGGTTTACAACGTTTCAATTGTTCAAGACTTGCTGGGTAGTGGTCGATACGTTGACCGTCAAGGTCGTATGCCACACAGATTTTAACAGTATCAAGTCCTGAAAGAACGTCGATTGAGTTAAGTGACAAGTTTGTGATACCTGATACGCGGCGGCTGTGACGCATAACAACTGAGTCAAACCAACCAACACGACGTGGACGTCCAGTTGTTGTACCATATTCGTGACCGATTTCACGGATACGATCTCCAACTTCATCTAGAAGTTCTGTTGGGAACGGACCGTCACCAACACGGCTTGTGTAAGCTTTACATACACCGACAACTTTATTGATCTTGCTTGGACCAACACCTGAACCGATTGTTACCCCACCAGCAACTGGGTTTGAAGAAGTAACAAATGGGTAAGTTCCTTGGTCGATATCAAGCATAACACCTTGTGCACCTTCGAAAAGAACACGTTTACCAGCGTCAAGAGCATCATTCAAGATAACTGATGTATCTGTAACGTAATCTTTGATTTGTTGACCATATTCATAATATTCTTCAAAGATATCTTCAAATTTGATTGGTTCGCATTCGTACATTTTTTCGAAAAGACGATTCTTTTCTTGCAAGTTCACGCGCAAACGTTCTGCAAAGATATCTTTGTCCAAAAGGTCAGCAATTCGAATACCGACACGCGCTGCTTTATCCATGTAAGCAGGGCCGATACCTTTGTTTGTTGTCCCAATTTTGTTATCACCTTTAGAAGATTCTTGCAAACGGTCAAGTTTGATGTGATATGGCAAAATAACGTGTGCACGGTCTGAAATACGAAGACTATCTGTCTTAATACCTTCATCGTGCAAGTATTTCAATTCAGTTACCAATGATTTTGGATTAACAACTACACCATTTCCGATAACTGAGATTTTCTCTGGGAAGAAAATACCTGATGGAATCAAATGCAATTTGAATTTTTTACCGTCGATAACGATAGTGTGTCCTGCATTATCTCCACCTTGATAACGTGCAATCACTTCAGCATCTTGTGACAAGAAGTCAGTGATTTTACCTTTACCTTCATCACCCCATTGGGTACCAACAACTACTACTGATGTCATATTCTGTTCGATACTGATACGAAATCACCTAGCGAGCAAATAAAAACGATACTAACTTATCCAGCCTGTCGTCTCCATCTCCAAGCTAAAATTCGTATCTTCGTCCTTTCTCTACAACTTGGCAGGAATCTCACCTGCGAGTTTGTCTTACAATTTATTATATGACTTTTCTGTGTTTTTTTCAATATTTGACCTTGAGATTTTATTTTTTCCGAACTTTTTTTGAAAAAACGGCTTTTTTTCACATATTTTCTCTCATAGTTAAAATATTCAAACAACTCTTGGTAAAGCAAAAATTTTTTCATAGCAAATCTTTGCATTTTCAGACGCTTTTCCATAGAATAAATTTACATTAAAATGTATACCGTTTACATCATAATCATAGTAATTAGAGTAGCGAGGAATTACCATGTCACTTAATGGTTTACTAGAAAAATCACCAGCGACTTTGCCTATTCTTCAAGCAACTTTTGGGTTAGAAAGAGAAAGTCTTCGAATTGGAAAAGACCACCGTATCGCACAAACTGACCACCCTGCTTGCCTAGGCAGTCGCTCCTTTCACCCTTACATTCAGACGGACTACAGTGAAGCACAGCTAGAACTTATCACGCCTATCGCTCATTCCACAAAAGAAGCGCTCCGCTTTTTGGGAGCACTGACTGATGTTGCTGGCCGTTCCATCGATAAGTCTGAATACCTCTGGCCTTTATCAATACCACCAAAACTATGTGAAACAGACATTCACATTGCCAAGCTAGAGGATGACTACGAGTGCTACTACAGAAAACACTTGGCTGACGTTTATGGAAAAACACTGCAATCAATGTCTGGTATTCACTTCAACATGGAGCTTGGAAAAGATTTGGTCGCAAGCCTTTTTAAAGAAAGCGGCTATCAGTCTATTATTGATTTTAAGAATGATATTCACCTTAAATTAGCTCAGAATTTCCTACGTTTTCGTTGGCTTTTAACTTATCTGTATGGGGCTTCGCCAATAGCTGAAGAAGGCTTTTTTAGTAAAACTTTAGCCAAACCCGTTCGCTCTATCCGAAACAGTCACTTAGGTTATGTTAATCATAAAGACATTCAGGTTTCTTACGAAAGCTTGGAAAAATACATTTCTGATATTGAGGCTTACATAGCTTCTGGCAAGTTGATTGCTGAAAAAGAATTTTACTCTGCGGTTCGCCTGCGTGGCAGCAAGCATGTTCGTGACTATCTGACAAATGGTGTCACTTACCTTGAACTGCGCACTTTTGACCTCAATCCTTTTGATAACCGTGGAATTACTCAAGAGACACTTGATACCGTGCACCTTTTTGTTCTTGCGCTTCTTTGGTTAGATAGTAGCTCTGCTATTGACCAAGACATCACAGAGGCTAGCAAGCTAAATGACAAAATTGCACTTAGCCACCCTCTAGATAAATTGCCTGAAGATGCTCCCGTCGAAAGCATCCTTTTAGCTATGCAAGGAATTGTCGATTACTTTGAATTATCTGACTATTATCAAGGGCTTATCGATGCTATCAAAAATCAGATTGAGCATCCTGAACAAACTATCGCTGGACGCTTGCTAGAAGAGATTGACACCCTATCATTAGAATCTTTTGGGCAAAAACAAGGTCAAGCCTTTCACGATTATGCTTGGCAAGCCCCTTACGCACTCAAAGGCTATGAAAACATGGAATTATCAACACAATTATTGATGTTTGATGCCATCCAAAAAGGTGTTCACTTAGAGATTCTCGACGAAAACGACCAATTCATCAAACTTTGGCACGGTGACCACGTCGAATACGTTAAAAATGCCAACATGACCGGCAAAGACAGCTACATCACACCACTTATCATGGAAAATAAAGTTGTCACTAAAAAACTATTGTCAAAAGCTGGTTTCCCAGTTCCAAAAGGTGAAGAATTCGCTGATAAAGCTGCTGCGCTCCGCTATTTCTCACAAATCAAAGACAAAGCTATCGTCGTCAAACCAAAATCAACTAACTTTGGACTTGGTATTTCTATTTTCAAGGAATCTGCCGACCTAACAGCTTATCAAAAAGCCTTGGATATCGCCTTCGCTGAAGATGATACTGTTCTTATTGAAGAATTCATTTCAGGTACGGAATACCGCTTTTTCGTCCTAGATGGCAAATGTGAAGCTGTGCTACTGCGTGTTCCTGCTAACGTCGTCGGAGACGGCAAGCACACCATCGCTCAATTAGTAGAGATGAAAAATCAAGACCCACTACGTGGACGTGACCACCGTTCTCCACTTGAAATCATTGACCTTGGCGATGTTGAAAAGCTCATGCTCCAACAACAAGGTTACACGCCTGATGATATTCCAGCTGACAGAGTCCGAGTTGATTTGCGACGTAACTCTAACATTTCAACAGGTGGAGATTCCATTGATGTGACAGACATTATGCCAGACGATTATAAAACATTAGCTGCGCAAATGGCTAGAGCTGTTGGTGCTTGGGTGTGTGGAGTTGATTTGATTATTCCTGATAAGAGTCTTCCTGCAAGCAAAGAAGAGCCAAACTGTGCTTGTATTGAACTCAATTTCAACCCTGCTATTTACCTTCACACTTATTGTCACGAGGGTCCAGGACAAGCACTTACACCAAAAATCCTAGCCAAACTTTTCCCTGAGGTTTAAGAAAGTTAAAAAATCAAATCCCTCAGCAGAAAATGAGAGATATAAAAATAACGGAGAGCATTTGCTCACCGTTATTTGTTTACGTCTTCTGTTTTTAAAGTATAGGTTGGAATATCTGATTCAATGATTTGCATCAGTTGGTTACGACTTGGTGTAGCTGTTTCTTTTGATAACCTTTTAGATTGAGCTAATACAACATCATCAAAGAAATTTCTAACTAAGCGACCATTTGAGAAGTTTTCATCCTGTTCTTTCAGCTTGCAATCAAACCACTCTCTTACTTTTAAAAGTGCTGTCTCAGTAGGCCTATACTCATAAGAATTACAATCAAATGTAAAGATGTCAACCAACTCATCTAGTGTATAATCTGGGAAATCAATAAAAGTATTGAATCTAGATTTCAAACCTGGGTTAGATTGGAAAAACTTATCCATCAAATCAGAATAACCTGCCACAATCACGACTAAATCATCACGATAATCTTCCAAAGCTTTAGTTAATTCTGTTAAACATTCTCTACCATAGCTATCACTTTTTTCATTTTCTGTAATGCTATAAGCTTCATCAATGAATAACACTCCTCCTTTAGCACGGTTAACCAGTTTTTTAACCTTAATCGCTGTTTGTCCCTGATATTCTGCAATCAAATCTGTCCGACTAGCTTCGATAAAGTGTCCTTTACTCAATAAGCCAAGTGATTTATACATTTTTCCAACAATACGAGCGACCGTTGTTTTAGCTGTTCCAGGATTTCCTAAAAATGCCATGTGTAAAGTTTTATTAGATTTCTTCAATCCTGCTTTAACACGAGCTTGTTGAATTTTATTAAATGTAATTAAATCATTAACTTGCTCTTTTACAGCTGTCAAACCTACCAGTTTATTCAAATCTTCTTGTAGGTCGTCTAATGATTTATTTGACGATGTCTTAAGTCGCTGATAACTTTCATCAATTTGCTTTGAACCTAGATAAAGATAAAGTAATTGAAGAATTATTGCCTGATTTTTTGCAAATGTTTCCTGATGATGTTTCAAATGTCCCAATTGATTAATTAATGCCAACACTGCAGCATCATTTTTATTATCAACAATATCCAAAGCAATTTTTTCAAAGGCTTTGTCTTTTTGTAATTGAAGATCTAATTTTTGACACTCATCAAGTAACTTTTGACGGTATTCACTTGATATCATTAAAACACCCCGCTAACTAGTAAAATTAACAATACAACCACAGCTACAAAATTCACACCTAGTCCGATTGATAGATACTGAATCTTTTTACCAGCTTCTTCTTGAAGACGCTTAG
>NZ_DBPA01000052.1:0-1534 GCF_002300045.1 Streptococcus sp. UBA632
TTTTTAGGCTCCCACTTAGCATAAAGGGTCGTATTGTCTTTGAGGGTGACGGTATCACCAGCCGTTTTTGTCAAAGCTTCATCGGTGTACCAACCCTTAAAGTCATAACCCACACGAGTTGGTTCTGTCTTGGTCACGTCGATGGTTTCACCGTAAAGACCAGTTTGGTAGTCCACGTAGCTACCGCCATTTGGCTCATAAGTCAAGTTATAGCTATTACGTGTGTAGTAAACGTTCACTTCTTGACCTTCCTCTTGAGTCAACTCAAGTGGTTCTGTCTTTTCAAAGGTCGCATAATCAAATGACAAGACTTCAGCATTAACAGTCGAGCCCAGAGCACCGTAAGCTGTGACCGATTTAATTTCAGTGTAATTTTTGCCATCAAGGTCTTTCAACATGTAACGAACCGTGTACTTAGATGATGCGGGAACGTATTTAACCTTGATGTCTATTTTACCATCAATGCTATTTTCCAGTTGGTCTGCTGTAATTTCAACGACTGCCTTTTCAGGATAGTAAATCGCATCTTGTTCCAAATTTGTGTCATCATCTTTGCTGACATTAGTTGAAGTCGGTGGAATGATATGGTAAGGCGTATCACTGATTTCTATTTGGTGAATTTCCTTATCGAAGACGACGTCTGAGTCACTAGTTGAATTATGGTAGTAGTATTCAATGGTTACGGTGTAGATTTTGATTTCATTGAATACCGCTTCGACAGTCATGTCACCATTGACTACCGTATCAGCTGTTACGGTTTCACCTGTGACTTTGTTTTGCCAGTGGTCGAAAGTGTAACCTGGTTTAAATGGGGCAGCAGGAAGAGTTGCTAACTTATCTCCGTCTTTTTTGTGGAGCGTTGTGACATTTTCTTCCTCGTTGTTATTATTTTGGAACACAAAGGTAATCACACGCTTGTCAGCTGTGTCAGCTGCTTCTGTAGTGCCTTGGTCAGATGACGCTTCTGTATTGGTATTTTCCTCATTTGTGTTTTCCTCAGCAACTTCTTCTTGCGTTTCTTCTTGACTGTTTTCTGTATTTTCAGTAGCTTGGACTGGTTCTTCTTTTCCGAGAACCACGAAACCTTGCACTGAGAAAGAAGAGACTTTGTAAGTCACTTTGGTTTGTGACGTGCTCAAATTCACTGACTCAGGATTGATAACTTCTTTTTCACCGTTTGATTTAAAGTGAACCACTTTGAAGTCTTGTTCCTTACCTGCTAAGTTATCCTCAGTTTGAAGAGTTACTTGAACAGGAGCACTTGGTTGCACTTCTTGACCATTGTGGATAAAGCTCACATCAAAGAAAGTCGCAAAATCTAAAAGGTTAGTGCCAAGAACCGCTTTTGACTTATCAGAAGATTCTTGAAATTCTTGTCCACTTGAATCAAGCTTGCGGACTTTTAATTCCACTCCCACTGGTAATTGGCTGCTACCATCAACGACTGCTGATACTGTGTAGCCGTCGCCATTTGCTGTTAGAATCGTCGCACTTTGAATCAATTCTTGTTTTGGTTCTTCATTTGATGTGTCTG
>NZ_DBPA01000052.1:1569-1838 GCF_002300045.1 Streptococcus sp. UBA632
TGCCGAACTCGCGGGTGGCTGATCCGATGCTTGCTCAGCTGCTGGTGCAGACGTTGTTTCCGTCGCAACTGACGGTGCCGTTGACTGTGCTGTTAAATCAGGTGCTTGCTCAATCGCTGCGGGTTCTGCATTGGTGATGGCGGCTGGTACCGAACTGGAGACATCAAGCCCAGCCTCTGAACTCGCCGTTTCACCATCCAATGTGATCGCGGTTAAGATTAAAGTGTAGGCTGTCAATATGAAAACGCTGATACCTACCACACTCCAAA
>NZ_DBPA01000052.1:1923-2780 GCF_002300045.1 Streptococcus sp. UBA632
TCTTTGTTAGGTCAACAATCTGAATTTTGATAATGGCCAAATCCTAAACAACAATTTCCCAACAACTTGTTCATTTGATACCGTTCCGATGGAAGTGTTTCGCGAGTCGATGGAGACTTTTCGGTTATCTCCCATCACAAAGAGCTGCCCTTCTGGAACTTGGTAAGGAAAGGTGATATTGGTTTCACCATAATCTTTTGATTTCAGATAAGGTTCATTGAGTTTTTTCTGATTAACGTAAACATTTCCCTTACTATCCATATCTACCCAATCACCTTCTTCTGCAATCACACGTTTGACTAAAACATTATTATTGTAATAAAAAGCTACGATGTCACCTGTATCAAAATGACTTGTCCGAAAAGAAACAATAAGGTCACCCGCATCTAAGGTTCCTGACATGGATTTGCCATAGATACGTAAAATAGGAAAAAATAGAACAGAGGTCAAAATAGCAAAAGCTGCGATAACCATGAGCATAAAGACCGTGTTAACAATATTTTTCCGCAAATCTCTTCGGTATTTGGAGGTTCGATACAAGTTTTCGATGTTTGCTATATTGGCACTTGAAAGGATTTCATCATTCTTTTTCATCGTCATCACCTACACCTTGTTTAACATTCTCTAAATACAAGTCAGCTGCCTTTTGGGCTTCTTCAAAGATATTGGTTAAACGCAAAGCCGCCTCTGCCAAAGTCCCAGATTCTTTTATCGAAATCTCCTTTTTGGTTAATTGGCTTTCGAGATCGTTTAATGTTTCTCTCAGACGATTGATTTCGTCATTTTGTGCTAATATGATCTCATAAAGATCTGTTCGCTTGAGGTGTTTAAATCTCCTAATATTCATCTCATCAATA
>NZ_DBPA01000052.1:2845-3505 GCF_002300045.1 Streptococcus sp. UBA632
TATATTTGTGTAATTTTTTAAAAATTTTTCTATACTTCTTACGTTGTTTTTACTTTTTATACATTTTTTAACAAGAAAACGCCTGTTTTTGCATGTAATTTCATGATTGTGTAAAGATTAGTCAAAATTTAAGTAAAATAAAAGCCTTTGTTTTTCTCGTCAAAAAAGAGAAAGAACACTTTCATTCTTTCTCTTTTGATATTTTAATAAATGAGACTTTTCTTCCTATTTATATTAGTCTTTTTTCACACGACGGCTAGCAATCACGTAAATCAAGACACCTAGGATAAGGACACTACCAACAACGTAGAAGATTGTTGTTCCGTATGAACCAGTTGATGGCAATTCAGCACCTGAATGGTTTTCTACGGTTACTTTAGCAGCGTCATCTTTTGTCACCGTCACTGCTTTGCGTTCTGTCAAGATGTTGTATCCGTTTGGAGCTTTTGTTTCTTCGAGGTAGTAAGTAGTATCAGCTTTAAGGCCTTTCACAACAGCTGTACCTGCTTCGATATCAACACCAGCTTCGCCGTCTTCAGCAACACGGTAAACACCGTCTGATACTTTCACGACTTTGATTTCATTACCACCTGTTTGGGCATCATAAAGTCTAAATGTCGCACCTGTCAAAGCTTTTCCATTTTCATCTGTTTTGTTAAG
>NZ_DBPA01000049.1:0-5898 GCF_002300045.1 Streptococcus sp. UBA632
AGTCGGTTTGCCATTTGGGCAAATGAAATGTACATGACAGAATGTCCAAAGCCTTGACCGAGCAAAGCCCCAACAGCACCAGTGGCAAAGAAACCGATAACCATTGATAAAAGAGCGACAGGAATGAATTTAGCAGAGGCTTTCACCAAAAGTTTGCGGTTCATCCCTAGAATTGAGCCACAAATAAGCGCTGCAATATAAAAATCTAGAAAACCCCAATCACTCATGAAACTAGAAGTGGCTGAGACAACTGATCTTGGAATCAATCCTGTTGAAGCTAAGATTGCGGCTAACAGCAAGGTAAAGACTGACCTACCACCAAGGTAAGTATTCCAAAATGGTAATCGTTCACCAAGGAAGTAGAAAAGATGTCCTAAAACGACCAACATAAAAGTAATTCCAACCATATTGAGCGGTAGTTTCCCCATAGCAATAACAACAGCTAAAATGATAACCAGAGCCTTATAAAGTGGAGCGGAAACACCCGCAATTTTAACGTTCGAGAATTTTTTCATACGAATGGTTATCCTCCTTCATTAATATTTTGGATACCATTTAAGGTCACGAACAGCTTTAGCCATGTCTTTTTCTTCAGCTTGAGCCAAACCTTGTTCTTGAGCTTTTTTGGCAACAGCTTCCGCAACTTTGATAGAAACTTCAGCAACGTATTGGAATGGAGGAAGAACAGGTGCTCCTGGTTGACCTGGATCTACAAGACCACTAAGTGAGTGAGCTGCAGCACCAATCATTTCATCTGTAAGAAGTGATGCTTCAGAAGCCAACATACCAAGACCAAGACCTGGATAGATTAGAGCATTGTTTGCTTGACCGATTTGGTAATCAACGCCTTTGTAGCTTACTGTACCTGAAGGCACACCAGTAGCAACGAAGGCTTTACCGTCTGACCATTCTATAACTTGCTCAGCAGTTGCTTCTAATTTCTTAGTTGGGTTTGAAATTGGGAAGATAACTGGACGTTCAGTGTTTTCACACATTGCTTCAACAACTTCTTTAGTGAAGGCACCAGCATCAGTTGATGTACCAACCAAGATTGTTGGTTTAACTGTTTTAATAACGTTAAGAAGGCTTGTCATATCACCGCAGTCAGCGAAGTCTTCACGTTTTTTAGCAAATGGTTTTTGAGCAGGTGTCAAATCTTCCATGTCATCGAAAAGAAGACCTTGTTTGTCAATCATGAAGAAGTGTTTGTAAGCTTCTTCTGGAGTCAAACCTTCTGAAACCATTTCAGCGTGAACGCGGTCAGCAATACCAGCACCAGCAGAACCACCACCGTAGCATAGGTAAACTTGGTCAGTTAGTTTTTCACCAGTGATGTCCATAGCACCGAAGATACCACCAAGAACTACGATACCAGTACCTTGGATGTCATCGTTAAATGTTGGAATTTCTTTTTTGTATTTGTTAAGAATGTTCGCAGCATTTGAACGACCGAAATCTTCCCAGTGAAGGTACAATTTAGGGAACATGTTTTCAGCTGTTTGAACGAATTTGTCGATAAATTCGTAGTATTGGTCACCTGTAACACGTTCGTGGCGGTTACCAAGATACATTGGATTATCCAAAAGTTCTTTACGGTTTGTACCAGCATCGATAACAAGTGGCATAACTGATGCAGGATCAATACCAGCTGCAGCTGTGTAAATCATCAATTTACCAACAGAGATATCCACACCTTGTACACCCCAGTCACCGATACCAAGGATACCTTCAGCATCTGTTACAACGATCAAACGGATATCGCGGTCGCCAGCAGCATTACGCAATGTTTCTTCGATGTTTTCTGGGTGGTTGATATCAAGGTATGCAGCGTATTGTGGGTCAACGTACAATTCACTGTATTCTTCGATTGTTTCAGCGATAACTGGATCGTATACAATTGGGTTGAATTCAACGATGTGTTGGTTGAATAGGTAGTAGAAAAGTGTACGGTTAGTGTTGAAGATCTCCATCAAGAGATGACGTTTTTCAAGATTTGATGGCTTACGCAAGAAATTTTGGTAAGCTTGTTCAGCTTGTTCTTCAATTGTTTGAACGTAAGGCGGTAAAATACCAAGCAAGCCAAGTTCTTTACGTTCTTCCATAGTAAAGGCAGTCCCTTTATTTAAAAACGGGTTATTTAGAATTTCATGTCCACGCATGATTTTTCCTCCTGATAGTATATTAAATATGTAGAAAGATCTTATGCGGGTCATTATAAACTTCCAAACTTCTTATAGTCAAACCCATCAGTTTTAATAAATAATATTTATAAGTAGAATCCCAAAGAATATGATAAAATAAGTCAAGGAGGTAGGCATGAACTTACGTGATTTAGAGTATTTTTACCAGTTAGCCAAATCAAAATCCTATACTGGAACAGCGCAGCATTTCAAGGTCAGCCAACCGACAATTTCTTACGCTATCAAACGTTTAGAAAAAGAGTTGGACTGTGACTTAGTCATTAAAGATCCTTCGCACCGTACTGCCGAATTAACCTTACAAGGTGATATTTTCCAAAGTCACGTGGAGGATGTCTTACTACAAATCAAAACAGCAGTTAATGAGGTTCACCAATCACTCAATCCTATGACGACCGTTGGTTTCCCGCCCATTATCTGTAATTATATTTTGACTGAATTGCTGGAACAAAATGAAAACTTGGAACCTTTTTCACAGGTAAAAGCCATTCGTGGCGGTTCAAATAGCCTCATGATGAAATTGCTCGATGGACAAATTGATTTTAGTCTGCTTGGCTCACTAGCTCCCTTAAAAAATGACCAATTGGTCATCCGACAACTCTTCAAAAAAGATTTTTACGTTGTCCTTTCTAAAAATCATCCACTAGCTAAACAAAAAGAATTATCATTCCAAGATATTCTCTTTGAAAAATTCATTCTGCTAGATGAACACAACATCCACTTAACAGCTTTCAACCAGTTAAATCATCGCTATCACGACCAAGCATCCGTCTTATTCAAAATCGATGATGTGTCAGTAATCAAGCAAATGGTTGCTGAAAACATGGGAATTTCACTTTTATCTGATATTGCTCTTGCTAGTGATTCTGATCAACTGATCAAAATCCCATTATCAAAAGAGGATAGCATCACATTTTACGTCAGCTATGCCCATTCAAAACATGCTGTTTTATCAGATGAAACTGAAAAACTGATTGATTTGATTGAAAAAGTGTCATAGCAAATAAAACAAAAAACTCAACCCTATCGGGTTGAGTTTTTCCATGTTGAATTTTTAATAGAATGAATCAGGCTCTTTGGTGTAATTTGCCCATTTTTTACTTAGAAATTGTTTGTTGATTTGGTAGTTTGGTTTACTTTGCTTTTCAGTCAAGAACGGGTTAACAGCCTTATCCATAGCTACCCAGCCATTCCAGCCCATGTGGATAGTATCTTCCATGAAGTAAGCCTTATCACCATCTCTTGAGAAATCAGCAATATTTTTAAATCCTTGACTTTGCAACTGGTATTTGATTTTTTCAACTGCTTTTTGGTACATGTCTTCGTTAAGCCCTGTATAATCTGACCATTTGCTATTAACAGGTGGGATAACAAAAAGAACATTGGTATCATTTTGAGCAAATTGGTTCAATACCAATTGTAGATCGTTGTACTCCGGTGATTTTAAGTAGTTAAATTTACGTTGAGAATTTTTTAAATCTTTCAATATCGGTTTGATACGAATATCATAAAAACCGTTGTCGATTCCAAAGGTATTACCACTACTTGCTTTTTTACCATCAGCTGTTGCTAGTTTTCCTAGTTTCTGATATGAAAAAGCATTTGGGAGTTTTTTAGCTTGAGTAACTACTTTGCTATCGTAATGATCAATCACAGAAACGCGACTGAAGAAAGCATCTTCTTTTTGATAAACAACACTTTGAGTTCTGAGTTTTCTCTTATCAGCTGCTGATAATTTTTTGCCTTCAGCTACTTTTTCCATCATGTCTTTGAATGAAGACTCTGGATAAAGTTTCAAGAAACGTTTAGCAGCATAACGATCATAAGCTGTTCCTGTTTGGCTTTGCAAGAAATCAATGGCTTGTCCACTGCTAAAATAAGATTGAAACGCGTCAGCATTGGCACCCTTAGCCGTAAACCACTGAGGAGAAATGAAATAAACGGCTTGTTTATTTTTCAACTCATTATTGATTTGTTGGATGCCATAAAAGTGTGTCAATGAGGCAGATCCTCTTTGGCCAAGCAAATATGGTGTATAAGAACGATTGTAAGCTTCTGCAATGACAGAAGGGTGCATTTTATCAAAGCGCAGCCACTCACTTGAACCAAAAAAAGGAACGAAACGATGATTTGGATCCGTTAAAGCACGAACCTTTTTATATTTGCTTTTAAAACCTGTTTTACTTAAGGAAACAGCGTCTTTCTTTTCTACTTTTAGGGAGTGCGATTTATTCGAAAGCGAGACACTACCCAGACTAATGACAACTAGCAAAAAGGCACAAATAACTGGTCCTAGAATTTGCCAAAGGCGTTTAAGCATTGCGAAGTTCCTCAATTCCAGCAATGATTTTATTAGCGGTATTCCAATCATCACGTCCAAATTCTGAAATTGGAATATCAATATCAAAATGACTTTCCAATTCAACAATCAATTCGACAGTTCCCATACTATCAAGGACGCCTGCGTCAAACAAATCTTCATCCATCATGTCTGAAACGTCTTCCATAAAAAGATCATCAATAATTGCTAATACATCTGATTTAATATCCATTTGCTAAACTCCTGTTGAAGCCGTTGCTAAAATAGCTGTTGAAAATAAAGCGACTGCTTTAATCTTTTTCATTGGTTTCCTCCTTTATTCATTTCGTTGGCGATGATAGCCAACTCCTGTTAACACAAGAAGATTATCTCCGTTTCGATTAATTCTCTCAGCAATGATAAAGTGTTTTCGCTTGACGGTTAGAATTGCTGAGTAGATCTCGTGAAAACGGAGAATCTCTTCACTAACAACTTGCCAATTGCCATTAACCATTCGTTTTTCTTGCACTACTGCAAACTTTGGTCTGACAATGGCTTGCCTTCCGTCAACAAGGTAAAGAATAGCTTCACCTTGTTGTCCAAGAAGACGTAAGTCTGATAGAGTCATTTCTGGTCTATCAAATACTTTTTGTAAGTTTGGTATAGCAAACTCCTTTCTGCTGCTTATGTAGAAATAAATTCTATCCGCAAATTTAAACGCATGAGTAATACTCACAACTCCTAAACAGGAGTTAAGCCAGGACGTGCCTTCCCTTTTAAAAGGCTGTTACACCGTCTTCCTTATTCATTGTTATTCCATAGGCTTGCTGATCAGATCGGTGTTGGTGTTTAATTGTCAAAGGGCACAAGCAGTTTTAAGACCTGCTTAGGTCAAGACTGACATTTTGAGTTCTCCTTGTAGTATCACTGTTTATCCTTTGACGGTAATATAGTCATCTCATCATCAGCCATAAGTGGGGCATTGTGAATTTCAATTGTTAGTAAGGTAATGCCCGCAAGAACAATAAAGCTAATAATAACAAACACAATGCTAAACATAGTTTCCTCCTTGCAAACGCAGTTCATGATAAGCCTTTGCATTTCGATGTGCAATTTCTTTTTGCTCATACAGTCGTTCTTGTTTTAAGTTTTCTAGTGATTTCAGCAAATAGGCTAATGGTGATGCACTATCCTTTGGAATACGTTCAATCATGTTTAATACTTCAGCACTTGTTACATAGCCACTTGCTAAATATTGTCCGATTTTCATTTTCTGGTTATGAGTCATTGTTAGGACATCTGGGAAACCAAACATCTGGTCATTGTATTTATCAGCAATTATTTGCAAGAGAGAATAATACTTTGGTTCAACGAATGGAGTTGATTGATTTTGTGATAATG
>NZ_DBPA01000040.1:0-78395 GCF_002300045.1 Streptococcus sp. UBA632
ACAATTTTTTGAGTCATTGTATTCTCCTATCTTTAATATTCTAATTATATACCCATATGGGTATATTTGTCAAAACGAAAAAAAAGCAACGAATTTTCCGCTGCTTATTAGCTTATTATTTTTTCACAATCAGCTTGATGGCTTCCTGCAAACGTGCTTCTTGTTCCTCGGGATTATCAGAAGGGTTCTCCATGCATGATTGAACTTTTTGTGCAATGACCAAGCCCATCATGCTATTGATGCTGGAACGGACGGCACTTAATTGTGTCACAATATCAATACATTCTTGCTCTTCCTCAATCATTTTTTGAATACCACGAAGTTGTCCTTCAGCTCGTTTTAATCGATTTATTAATGTTTTTTTATCTTTGTTCATAATTATATCCTACCGCTAGTTTTACAAAATGTCAATTCTAAAACTTGACAATCATTCCACCCATTTGTTATATTTTATATACCCCAAAGGGTATAAAGGAGAATCTATCATGTTTAAACAATTACTATCTGGACTTTTCTCTTCAGGTGACGGCCTATCAATCTCGGATGTCACTCAGGCATTAAGAGAAAAGAACACCGTATTATTAGACGTCCGTGAAGTTGATGAATTTACAAGTGGTCATATTCCGCAAGCAATCAACCAACCTCTAAGTCAACTCGATCAATTCAAAGGTGATAAAAACAAACACTATATTATCATCTGTCAATCTGGTATGCGTAGCCAACGGGCGACAGACTTTCTAACATCTCAAGGCTATCAAGCGGTCAATGTAAAAGGCGGCATGAACGCTTGGACAGGTGAAATAATCTAGGAGGTTCAAATGAAAATTATTATTATTGGTGGTGTTGCTGGAGGTATGTCCGCTGCGACACGCCTTCGTCGTCTAATGGAAAATGCAGAAATTATCGTTTTCGAGAAAGGACCTTATGTTTCCTTTGCCAATTGCGGCTTACCTTATCATATTTCAGGAGAAATCGCAGAGCACGATAGCTTGTTACTCCAAACGCCAGAAAGTTTGAATAAACGATTTAATCTAGATGTCCGCCCCTTCCATGAAGTTGTTGGAATCGATGCTGACAATCAAACTGTGACGGTCAAAACACCTAGCGGCGAAATCATTGAAAACTATGACAAACTGATTGTATCACCAGGTGCCAAGCCAGTCATTCCACCACTTGAAGGAATTTACGAAGCCGACAATCTATTTACACTTCGAAACGTACCTGATTTGGATAAGATCATAAATAAACTTGCCAAAAATGAATCAGGTCAAGCAGTTGTTATCGGTGCTGGATTTATCGGTCTGGAAATGGCTGAAAATCTAGCTTTAAAAGGACTGAACGTCACTCTTGTTGAACGAGCACCTCATGTCCTACCAACCTTTGACTTGGAAATGGCACGATTTATTGAAACTGAGCTCATCAGAAAAGGAATAACCGTTATCACTGGACAATCCGTCACTGCTTTTCGTGAAAAGGGACACAGCTTAGAACTATCAAACGGACAAACTTTGTCATCTGATGTAACTATTCTATCAGTTGGTGTCGCACCTGATAGCCAATTAGCAAAAGATGCTGACATTGAAGTGGGACTCCGTGGCGGGATTCTCGTTGATCAGAACTACCAAACTAGTCAAAATAATATTTACGCAGTTGGTGATGCTATCGTCGTCAAACAGGAAATTACTGGTCAAGACGCCCTCATCTCCTTAGCTTCTCCTGCTAACCGACAAGGACGACAAGTAGCGGATGTTATTGCTGGACTAGCTCGTACAAATAGGGGTTCAATCGGAACAGCTATTGTGAAAGTCTTTGACTTAGCTGCCGCTTCAACAGGATTAAGCGAACGTACTGTTCAATCCCTCGGCTATGAATATGCCATTGTTCATACTACCGGAAAAGACCACGCAGGTTACTATCCAGGTGCAACTGACATTGTTCTGAAACTGATTTTCTCACCAACTGATGGAAAAATCTTCGGTGCCCAAGCAGTTGGTCAAAAAGGAGTCGACAAGCGGATAGATATCCTTGCCACTGCTATCAAGGCTGGACTGACGATTTTTGATTTACCAGAGCTAGAATTAACCTACGCTCCGCCATTTGGCTCTGCCAAAGACCCTGTTAATATGATTGGCTATGCTGCTATGAATATCGCAGAAGGTATCAGCCAAAATATCCAATGGCACCAGCTAGATGAGGAACTGGCTACTGGAAAAATCTTGTTAGATGTTCGTAATCCTAGCGAAGTCGAAAGTGGACAGTTCAAAGAGTTTCTTCACATTCCTTTGGACCAACTCCGTGAGCGTATTGGCGAACTAGATCGTTCAAACGAATATATCGTCAGCTGCCATAGTGGACTGCGTTCTTACATCGCTGAGCGAATTTTGAAAGAACACGGATTTAGCGTTAAAAATCTAGACGGAGCTTTTTCTCTATACAAAATGGCTTTGCCAGAAAATATCGTTACTCCAAAATAAATAATATTCCTCTATTTTCACAAATCTTAGACTACTTGCTGATATAAAAAGAATATTATAAAGTGAGCCCTATGAGGCTCTTTTCTTATATCCAAAGAATAAAGTATACTAGATCAACAGAGAGAGTTTATCATTGGTATTGGATCAAAAGCGGATTGGGATGAATTACCAGAGGGATATAGACTCAACATTGGGTCATATTTAGCTAAATATGCGCAAGATTTCGAAAAACGTCATCCACATTTTCGTGTTTATAATGCAGTAGTGCATCTTGATGAAAAAGGTGCTCCGCATTTACATCTCAATGTCGTTCCCATCGCAGACGGTTATAAAAATGGTCTCTCTAAACAGCCCAGCTTTTCAAAAGCATTGAAGCAAGAGGGATTTACAGAAAAAGGAAAATTTCAACTGATGGCTTTTCGCAACAACGAAATTAAAGTCCTCGAGACAATGTTGAAAGAAATGGCAGTCGAACGTAAAAAAGTAGGCACAAATAATATTAAAGATATGCGTGAGTACAAAGAAATGATGGCTAAACTTGAGGAGGAGAAAGAAAAGAAACTGAATGATATTAAAGCTGAAATCACTTCTGAGGTCTCAAAAGTAGAAAAAGAATTTGCAGAAAAGAAAGAGAAGTTAAATACACTTGAAAAAGAGATTGATAGAAAAACACAATCAATTGAACAATATGATAATGTCATCCATTCAAAGCAAGAGTCTGTTAATAAGTTAGACAAGATGTTTGAAGCTAAAGCTGACAAAGTTGAATTGTTATTGGCACAGGAAGAAGCTGTCAAAGCTATCAACGAACAATTATTAAAGGATATTGGAATTAAAGAGGATAAGAATTAACAGGCTTTATCTTCTTATTAGCTCTCTTCACCATTTTATTCGTTTCTCTGACTAAATTTCTCTCAATATCTCTGAATTGACTTTGCAAACTTTTTGCCATTTATACCTACTTTCTATACTTCAAAATCTCTAACTGTTTGTTTTTCTTCTTCAGCCAAGTCAAACAAGTCCATGACAAGTTCATCAATTTCCAGATTAAGCTGATTGACTTTTTCAGTGTCAGGAGAATCTTTTTTCATCTCCTCCATCAGTTGCTCAACAACTTGTGCTATGTCTTCTTGCTGGGAATCAGTAGCATCTGGAATTGGGAAGTCCTTAATTTGAGTTAAACGCATTTGAGGGAATGTGCTACGTTGTAAAAAATCAAACCTATGAATAGCATAGTAAGAAACTACCTTAGAGTTTAAAACTCCTATTAAAAACTTTGGATTCCCAATCAAATCTGTAATTACTTCTATACTTTGTTCATGAACAAAATTATCTTCTGTCAACGTGGCTCTAAAGGTATATCTGGATTTAACTGGAATACGAGCAATTAAAATTCGGATACCTTCAAAAATTGAAGCATTTCTTGGTGCTGCTAAATGTTTTCCATACGATAAAAACTGTCCTGACCAATTTATTTTGTACCTTTGTAAATCTGAGCCTGATAAGAACTTTCTGTAACTACTATTAACTTGCTCTTTTGCAAAGAATGGTTTTTCATTCTTGAATTTTTGAAAATCTTCTTTGTCTTCTGGCTGTTTAGGCGTTCCTTTACCTCTCTCAAAGGCTTTTAACCCATCTTTTACGTGACCATAGTTATTCTCAAGAACTTTAGATTGAGCTTCTATTTTAATCAATAGTTTTTGAGAGCTTGTATTAGCAGATGAAATAGTAATGACATCTTGATCCAACAGTAAATCTGAGTTTGTTTCAGTCAGTAAATTAACTTCACTATTGACGATTTCTCCAAGAATGACTTTTGCAGGTCGTTTAGTGAACATGTCAATAATACAAACATCAATAGAAGCTTCATCAAAAATCTTATCTTTTGAATTGATGAAAGTTATTTCATCATAAGTTTTTAAAATATGATGGCGAAGTGTCTTATATTGATTGATCGTTAGAAATGAATTGGGAATAATATAAGATATTCCCCCACCTTTTCTTACTAACGAAAAAGCAAGTTCTAGGAATAAACCGAAAGTGTTAGCTTGATAATTGTTGAGAGGATATGTTCTAGTGTAATATGATTTCATCTCATCACTAAAAGATTGATTACTTGCAAAAATATAAGGTGGATTTCCTATCACAAGGTCAAAGCCGATAAATTCGCCAGCTTCTCCCAAAATCTCAGGAAATTCCATTCGCCATTCCATACCTTTAGCGAATAGTGGATTTTTCAGTCTGTATTCCAATTCCTTTTCAGCTTTTGCTAGTTGCTTATTTAATTCCGCTACTTCTTTAGAGTTTTTATTCTCTTCCTCAAATAAGCTAATGGCACCAGCCTTATTTCGTTCAGATATGAGCCGAGATAATTTCTTTAATTCAGGGCTTGAAGCTGTGTCATCAAAGGAATGTTTGAGCCTTTCGATTTTCTCCCAGATTTCTGCTTTAACTCGTTTATTATTCGTCTCCTTATAGTCTTTAACTAGAGATAGATAGTCCTTGAAATCTGTTTTTCTCATATCAAATTCATAGTCAAATCCAAACTTATGTAAGAGACTATCGCCTACTTTAATATTGATATCAATATTTGGCAAAGTCGTCAAAACAGGTTGGTTGGTATCAGTATCCTGATAGTAATAAGAAGACTTCAAGAGTTCAATCCAGAGGCGCAAACGGCAAATATTGACCGAACTTGGGTTAATATCCACTGCAAAGAGCGAATTTTCCAGAATATGTCTCTTCTGGTTGAAAATTGCCTTTTGAATTTGTTCTGACTGCTGATTACCTGTCTGATACAAAAAATTATTTCCAGACATATCTTGAATGACTAGCTCATCATTGATAACATAACATTGAATCAGGTTTCCAATATATTTGCCATCAGCGTCAAACAAAACATTTAAATCACTTTTAAGAGCAATAATTTCATTCAGGACTGATACGAGGAAGTGACCGGATCCAACCGCTGGGTCACAAACCTTCAAACTGTCAATTGCATCTGATACCTTTTTAGCAATCTGAGCATTACGTATATTAAACTTTATATCTTCGATTGTTTCACACTGCCAGTCGAGTGCCTCATTAACTTTGTCCACTGCTGCTGTACGAATCGCCTTACGTGACATATACATGGTAATATTGCCTGGCGTATAAAAAGAGCCGTCACGGTAGCCGTTGATTTTCTCAAAAATTAATCCCAGAACTGACGCATTGATAAGGTCATTCTTAGATTTCTCATGGTGGCTGATGGAGGTCGAGAAGTCATAAGAATCCAAAAACTCAAAGAGATATTCAATAAAATTGATGTTCCCTTTTTTACGTTTTTTATCTACGCCTTTAAGAGCTGTTTTGGAGAAAATTTCAATATCTCCCTCTGGTAATCTATCAATACCAATCCCATCTTTAGAAATTTCTAATTCTGTTTCTTCAAACAGTGATGAGTTCAGATAAGGGACATAACTGAACTTTTCTTGCACTCGTTCATTTCTTTCCGACACTTTCTTAGCAAGTACAGCAAAGAATAAACTATAAATCTCCTCAAAGTTAGGCAGTTTTTCATAGGTCAAGAACCTATACGATTCATCTTTGTTGAACAGCACCAGCTGAGATTCTAACAGTTTCAAAAATAGAATTCTATTTATCCAGACAACTGTTAGTTGAATAGCAATGTCTTCCTGCCTTTCTTTTGGAACATCTTTCATCTCCAATTTATCAATAATATTCTCAACAAAAGAATATCGCTGACGTTTGGTGGGTTTTAAGCGTGAGATAATTTTTGAAGTCCCTAACTTCGTTTCTTCCAGCCCCATCAAATAAAGCAATTCATCATAGAAATTCTTATTGAGTTTGTTTGAATCAGTAAAAATCTCTTTATTGAGAAGATTCTCTGCTGTGAAGAATCGGTAAAGTTGAGTTAGATTATTTTTCTTGATTTCAATGTTTTTGCCAGATTTGACCAAAGCTTGACGTAAATCAAAGTGAGCAATCACGATTCCCTTTTCAATGGCTTTATCAATTTCTGGTGCGATAACTTCAGAATATAAAAAATCTGTTTTATTGCTAGAAAGTTGATTATTTCGAAACTTTGTCACGAGGTCAACTAGCTTTTTATTTTTGAAAAAATGTTTTTCAAATTCTTTAGCCTCTATCACAAACCAAGATAGGCCATTTGTGATAATACACTTTTTGATTTCTAAATTTTTATTAAATAGGCGCTCTTGTAGGTAATAATAAACAACTTCTTGAAGTGCTTTGGAATTGATTTTTTCCGTTGACATCATTTCAGACTTGTTAGTCAAACTCTTGCATTCAAAAAGAATACCTAGTGACGAATTGGCGTCTTTTCCATTATAGATAGCAAGGTCTATTCTACTAGAAGTATTAATAAAATTATAAGGCAATACACTTTCTAAAAATCCCTTGAGAAGATTTTTCTGGTATTCCTCTGACTCATCCTCTTTGTCTTTTAAATGAGTCAAATAACTAACCAATTTTTGATTAAAAACCTCTTTTTCTTCATCAAGTGGCATAATTGCTTGAACAGAGCGATTCATACTCTCTTTTAATGTAATTCCCTTTATTGCCATGAAATAGACTCCTTAACTGATTTATCTAATAGCTGATAGTATTAGTCTATTGCTTACACAATAGACTAAGGGTACCCTTAGAGATATATATACATATTATACCATAAATAAAACCCCACCAAGATTAAATCTTGGTGGGGTTTTGGTGGGGAATAATAACATTCTCCCGATTTTTTATCGCTCTAAGCAATTCTAAAACCTTGATTTACTAGGCTTCCGCAATCAAATTGCGATACTCTATTATTTAAGAGTGATAGAAGCTCCAGCTTCTTCAAGTTTAGCTTTGATTTCTTCAGCTTCTGCAGTTGCAACGCCTTCTTTAACGTTAGCAGGTGCACCATCAACAAGAGCTTTAGCTTCTTTAAGACCAAGACCTGTAACTTCACGTACAGCTTTGATAACAGCAACTTTCTTGTCACCAGCTGAAGTCAATTCAACGTCAAATGAGTCTTTAGCAGCACCAGCATCAGCAGCACCACCAGCAGCTACAGCAACAGGAGCAGCTGCAGTTACACCAAATTCTTCTTCGATAGCTTTTACAAGGTCGTTCAATTCAAGGATTGAAGCTTCTTTAATTTCAGCAATAATGTTTTCAATGTTCAATGCCATTATAGATTCCTCCAAAAAATAGTATATGTTTTTTAATAAATTAATATAGCACTAGGCTACTTTTTGCATTAAGCTGCGTCTTCTTTGCTGTCTGCAACTGCTTTGACTGCAAGAGCAACATTGCGAACTGGCGCTTGAAGTACAGAAAGGAGCATAGAAAGAAGTCCTTCGCGGTTTGGCAATGTAGCAAGGGCAAGGATTTCTTCTTTTGAAGAAACAGAACCTTCGATTGCACCACCTTTGATTTCAAGTGCTTCAGCATCTTTCGCAAAATCATTGATAATTTTAGCGGGAGCAACAACATCTTCGTTAGAGAAGGCTACTGCTGATGGTCCAACGAAAAGATCTTTCATATCGTCAAGACCAGCTTTTTCAGCTGCACGAGTCAAAATTGAGTTTTTGATAACTTTGAACTCAACACCGCTTTCGCGAAGATTGCGACGAAGAACTGTATCTTGCTCAACTGTAAGACCACGTGAATCTACAACAACGATAGATGCAGCAGCTTTCATTTTTTCAGCAACAGCTTCAACTTGCTCAGCTTTTTTAGCGATAATTGCTTCACTCATTAGTTTTACCTCCGTTATTATTTTTGGGATAGGCACAAAAAAACGCACCTAAACCTAGACACGAAAGTACAAATACGTTATTCTCATTACGTTTTGTGCCTCGGCAGGAATATTATGAGCACGGCTCCCCTGCTGTCTTAGGTCAGTTTTATCATAAAACCTTAATCAGTATATCGTCTTTTTGATGACTTGTCAACCCATTACGCCCACTTTTTTATCTTTTTTGCTATTTTAGGAAACTTTCTCTTTTTAATAACACCGTCTCTTTCCTATAAAAATATAGGTTTTTAGCTCCGAATCATATTATAGTATTACTTTTTTTACATTTTTTGAGTCTTTTTTGTTGACTTTTAAGAGAATATGCTATATGATAATACTATAAAGGTGATTGAGAAAAGACAATCAACCAAGCCTTATCAAGCTATTGATCTAGTCCGAAAAAGAGATTTTGTATCGCATATCACCTTTTGTTTAAAATCGTACTATAATATCATTTATATGAAGAGAGGTAATAGATTATGGCAAGTCGTGATTTTTATGGAAGAGATCCTTTTGGAGGAATGGACGATATTTTCAATCAACTCATGGGAAACATGGGCGGATATAATTCTGAAAATAAACGTTATCTTATCAATGGACGTGAAGTAACACCTGAAGAATTTGCTGCTTATCGTAAGACAGGTAAACTTCCTGGTAACGAAGAATACCAAGAACAAGCTGCTGCTAACACTCCTAAACAAAATGGTATCCTTGCAAAACTTGGTACTAACTTGACAGAACGTGCTCGCGCTAACGAATTGGACCCTGTTATTGGTCGTAATAAAGAAATTCAAGAAACAGCTGAAATCTTATCACGTCGTACAAAGAACAATCCCGTTTTAGTCGGTGATGCTGGTGTTGGTAAGACAGCCGTTGTTGAAGGTTTAGCACAAGCTATTGTCAATGGTGATGTCCCTGCTGCTATTAAGAATAAAGAAATCATTTCAATTGATATCTCTGGTCTTGAAGCTGGTACACAATACCGTGGTGCTTTTGAAGAAAACGTACAAAACCTCGTTAAAGAAGTCAAAGACGCTGGAAACATCATCTTATTCTTTGATGAAATCCATCAAATTTTAGGTGCTGGTTCTACTGGCGGTGACTCTGGCTCTAAAGGTTTGGCTGATATTTTGAAACCCGCTCTTTCTCGTGGTGAATTGACCGTTATAGGTGCTACTACTCAAGACGAATACCGTAACACTATTTTGAAGAACGCAGCTCTTGCTCGTCGTTTCAATGAAGTTAAAGTAAATGCTCCTTCTGCTGAAGATAGCTTTAACATCTTGATGGGTATTCGTGATTTGTATGAAAAGCACCACAACGTTGTCCTTCCTGACAATGTTTTGAAAGCTGCCGTTGATTTTTCTATCCAATACATCCCACAACGTAGCTTACCTGATAAAGCTATTGACTTGATTGATATGACAGCTGCTCACTTGGCTGCACAACATCCTGTCACAGATGTCAAAACACTTGAAAAAGAAATTGCAGAACAAAAAGATAAACAAGAACAAGCTGTTGCTAATGAAGATTATGAATTAGCACTTAATACGAAGACACGTATTGAAGCCCTTCAAAAACAAATTGACAACCACACTGAAGGTCAAAAAGTAACTGCTACGGTTAACGATGTGGCTGAATCTGTTGAACGTTTGACTGGTGTGCCTGTATCTAATATGGGTGCTAGTGATATTGAACGTTTGAAAGAATTGGCTAGCCGTTTGAAAGGTAAAGTCATCGGTCAAGACGAAGCTGTTGAAGCTGTTGCTCGTGCTATCCGTCGTAACCGTGCTGGTTTTGACGAAGGTAATCGCCCAATTGGTAGCTTCTTATTTGTCGGTCCTACTGGTGTTGGTAAAACCGAACTTGCTAAACAACTAGCCTTTGATATGTTTGGTTCAAAAGATGCCATCATTCGTTTGGATATGTCTGAGTACTCTGACCGTACAGCCGTTTCTAAATTAATTGGTACAACCGCTGGTTACGTTGGTTACGATGACAACAACAACACTTTGACGGAACGTGTTCGTCGTAATCCTTACTCTATCGTCCTTTTGGATGAAATTGAAAAAGCAGACCCTCAAGTCATCACCCTTCTTCTTCAAGTCTTAGACGATGGTCGTTTGACAGATGGTCAAGGTAACACCATTAACTTCAAGAATACGGTTATCATTGCGACATCAAATGCTGGTTTTGGTCATGAATCATTAACTGGTGACGCTGAAAAAGATATGGAGATTATGGACCGTATCGCTCCTTACTTCCGCCCAGAATTTCTTAACCGTTTCAATGGTATCATCGAATTCTCTCATTTGACTAAGGAAGATTTGAAAGATATTGTCAACTTGATGCTTGATGAAGTCAGCGAGACTATCGCTAAGAAAGGTATTGATTTGGTTGTTAGTGACGCAGCTAAAGAACACCTTATCGAAGAAGGTTACGATGAAGCCATGGGTGTCCGTCCACTTCGCCGTGTCATTGAACAAGAAATCCGTGATAAAATCACTGACTTCTACCTTGACCACACCGATGTGAAACACCTTAAAGCCGATATGGAAGATGGCGAACTTGTTATTAGCGAAAAATAATCTTTTCCACTAAACGCTCCCAAAAAGCCCAACTCGTTTGAGTTGGGCTTTTTTTATTTGTGAAAAGCTTGCGCCAAACTAACAATATCTTTGGGACTAGTACGGCAGCAACCACCAATGATTTGGGCACCTAATGTTAGCCAAGTCTTGCTATTTTCAAGAAGGGTCCGTGCTTCATCAGGACTTGAAGTCCAAGTTTGAGTGCTACCGTCGTAAACTTCACCAGAATTAGGATAGGCAACTAGCGTTTTTTGAGATACTGTCCGAATGCGTTTCAATAGACCCGAAATAACTGTCGGGCTGCTACAATTAATGCCAAAAGCTAAAACCTGAGGACTTTGCTCACACAAATCCGCCACTACTTCAATTGGAGTGCCATCTGAAATGTGGCTATCGTCTTGTGCTGTAAATGACAGATAGGCTTCTATTTCTGGAAAATCCGTCGCCAATAAATCAATCAAAGCTTTGGCTTCATGAACATTTGGAATGGTTTCAATGGCTAAAAAGTCGCATCCAGCAGCCAACAAAGTTTGAATACGCGAACGATGAAAGGCTTGGTAAGCTTCTTTACTTAGATGATAATGCCCCGTGTACTCCGAGCCATCTGCCAAATAAGCGGCATAAGGCCCAACATCTCCAGCAATCAAGGGATAAGAGCGTTTGGCCTTTTCTTCATCTGATAAAGTACGCCAAAACTCATCACGAGCTTGCTGGACTAAGGTGACTGTCAAAGCGATGATGTCCAGAGCTTCTTTTTCAGATAAACCAAAATCCGTTAAGCCCTGAACAGTTGCTTGGTAGCTTGACGTTGTCAGAATATCTGCTCCCGAACGAAGGTAAATACTGTGAAGATACTGAATGATACGAGGATTTTTCAAAAGGTATTTAGCAGACCACAATTTTCCAGATACATCATAGCCACGCTCTTCCAATTCCGTACCCAAAGCACCATCTAAGATGATAACTTCCTGATTGGCTAATAAATCCTCCAATTTTCCCATGGCTTATTTTCCTCCTACCATTTTTTATACCGCAAATAATGATAACCATAATATAAAAGAACAAACGGAATGCCAAAATACAGTCCTGCACGTTGTGACGCATCCCAAGCAATACCGATAATCGAAATCACCAACAACACAATAGTGATATAGGGCAAAACAGGAGTGAGAGGTGTTTTGAAAGACAAGTCATCTAAAGTGTGTGTCTTCAAGAAGGCTTTACGGAAACGAATCTGTGCTATGGGAATGGATATAGAGATAAAGCAACTTTCCTACCTCCTTAAAAAGAACATAAATACAGCGACAATTGATATTGTATTGCCAAGAATATGTGAAAAGGTACTGATAACACAATTTCCAGACTTATAATAAATTACCGAAAAAATCAAACTGTCAATGAACACACCAGCAATATCGTAAGCTACAATTCCTATGTTTCCAGTAGCAATATGTCCAGCAGCAAAAACAATAGACGATACTACGGCACTAATCCAAATTGGAAATATTTTCAAGGATTTTCCAAAGAAGAAACCTCTATATGCAATTTCTTCTCCAAATGCTGCAATGATAACTTGACCTATCAATAATGCCGTCTTATCAAAAGACAAGATAGAATCCGTCCGTCCCATTACATGGGCAACAAATTCTCCACCAAAAATGATATTTCCTGCAACAAGCGCCGCAATACCACTTAAACTCGGTAGCAACATCCAAATAATGACTCCCGACTTTTTGAGGTCGGTGACGATAGTATTGAAACGTAAACCCGATTCGGAAGCTCGTGTTTTACTAACATCTTCTACTATAAAGAAAAATACTATCCCCACAAATACGGAATACCCTGCTATGGTTGAGGAAGGAACAACTTTTGTCAAAGTCAACAATATCATTACTGTTATACCGATGAGTGTAAGAGCAGTACTCTTTTTGTTAATATCCATCATTTGCTGATTTTTCATTTCATTTCCTCCTGTATTTGGAAGTGTTCCCCGTGTTAAAAATGATAATTCTCTATAAACGCCATCTTTTATAATAAGTATATATATCTATAATAGCATAAGATTTTCAGGGAGGGTAATAGTCTTTATCTATCAATAGCGCTAGGCAAAAACGATAACAAAAAAAGACTGGCTAAACCAATCTTTTCCTTTATAATTCACTTAAAATGCTATCCCAAGCGTCATCTAAGCCAGTACGGTCAACAGATGAGAAGATAACGAATTGGTCTGATTTATCAAAATTCAGTGTTTTTTTGATTTCAGACTCGTGTTTGTTCCATTTACCGCGGGGGATTTTATCAGCTTTCGTAGCTACCACGATGACAGGAATCTCGTAATATTTAAGGAATTCGTACATCTGCACATCATCGGCGCTAGGGCTATGGCGCAAATCCACCAAACTCACTACCGCACGCAAATTGTCACGGCTCACCAAATACTCTTCAATCATCTTGCCCCATTTAGCACGCTCGGTCTTAGAAACTTTGGCATAGCCATAACCTGGAACGTCCACAAAACGCAGCTTGTCATCAATATTGTAAAAGTTCAAAAGCTGGGTTTTTCCTGGTTTGCTTGATGTCCGAGCAAGGTTTTTACGCCCTAAAAGGGTATTGATAAAACTTGATTTCCCAACGTTAGAACGTCCAGCCAAGGCAATTTCCGGCAAATCATCTTGCGGGTAATGCGATTTGTTAGCGGCACTCAAAAGAAGCGAGGCATTATGGGTATTTAAATACTCAGTCATCATTCTCTCCTTAAGACGCAATTTCTAAAATCGGTTTTTCCGTTCCGTCAACTGTCGCTTTCGTGATACGAACTTTAGTGACATCTTCTTGGCTTGGTACTTCAAACATAACATCCATCATGGTTTCTTCAATGATAGAACGCAAACCACGCGCCCCTGTTCGACGTTCGATAGCTTTATTGGCAATAGCTTGCAAGGCGTCGTCATCAAATTCTAACTCAACACCATCATAAGACATAAGGGTTTGGTATTGTTTAACCAAGGCGTTTCGTGGCTCTGTCAAAATACGAACCAAGTCATCTGCAGTCAATTTTTCAAGCGCTGCAACGACTGGCAAACGTCCGATAAATTCAGGAATCAAACCGAATTTTTGAATATCTTCTGAGATGATTTCTTGCATATAAGAAGCATCATCAGCAATTTTACGGTTGTTTTGACCAAAGCCGATAACTTTTTCACCCAAACGTTGTTTGACAATGTCTTCGATGCCATCAAAAGCACCACCAACGATAAAGAGGATATTTTTGGTATCGATTTGAATCATTTCTTGATTTGGGTGTTTTCGTCCACCTTGTGGTGGCACGCTGGCAACGGTTCCTTCGATGATTTTCAAAAGTGCTTGTTGCACCCCTTCACCAGAAACATCACGCGTAATGGATACATTTTCCCCTTTTTTCGCGATTTTATCGATTTCGTCGATGTAGATAATTCCGCGCTCAGCTCGTTCAATATTAAAGTCAGCCGCTTGAATCAGTTTGAGCAAGATATTTTCAACGTCTTCTCCGACATAACCTGCCTCAGTCAATGATGTCGCATCGGCAATCGCAAATGGAACATTCAAGGTTTTGGCCAAGGTTTGCGCAAGGAAAGTCTTCCCTGAACCCGTTGGGCCAATCATCAAGATATTTGATTTTTGCAAATCAACATCTTCTTCATCGCGGTTTTCTGCAAAAGCCACGCGTTTGTAGTGGTTATAAACCGCCACAGAAAGCGCACGTTTGGCACATTCTTGCCCGACAACGTATTCATCAAGCATCGCCATCAATTCTTTTGGTTTTGGAACTTCTGATAAATCCGCTAGCACTTCTTCCGCCAGTTCTTCACGGATAATTTCTTGGGACAAAGCCACGCATTCATTACAAATGAACACATTGTTTCCTGCAATGATTTTCTTGACTTCGTCTTGTCCTTTCCCACAGAAAGAACAATATACTTTAACATCATTTGTTCGATTTCCAACCATAGTTACTCTTTCTCACCTATCCTTTTCATTTCATTAAAATAACGTGCCATAAAAGGCATGGATTGTATTTACTAGGTTTGTAAAGGCATTTAAAAACAAAAGAACAGCCAAGGCATAGCGTCTTCTTCTAAGTGCTGGGATAGCACACAAGATACAAATAACCATTAAAAAAGCCGTAAATACACCAAAAATACTTCTTTGCATCCTCTTCCTATCTTTCTAGAACTGTAATGGTAAAATCGTAAGCATTTTTTTCATCTTTGTCGTAATGCGTTTCTGAAACGGTTTTAAAATCTGTCATATCCACTTCTGGGAAGTAGGTGTCGCCTATAAACGTCGCATGAACCTTTGTTCTAATCAGGGTCTGGCAATCAGGTAAAAAGCGTTCGTACACATGGCTACCGCCCACGACATACAAGTCTTTATCGTGTTCATCTAACCACTGGAAAACCTCTTCAGGACTATGAACAACGGTCACACCGTCAGCCTGATAGGTTTTATCCCGCGTCAAAACAAGGGTATCACGCCCTGGCAAAACACGACGACCCATGCCATCAAAGGTCACTCGCCCCATCAACAGAGCCTGCCCCATTGTTGTTTCTTTAAAATGCTTTAATTCCTTTGGTAGATGCCAAGGCAGACCGCCATCGACACCGATCAAGTGATTTTCATCTTCTGCCCAAATGGCAATCAGTTGTTTTGTCATACTATCCTTCCATTCATCAACTCCATTTTATCAAATTTCTCCAAAAAATTCAGAAATCCAACATCACAGGAGCATTTTCCCAAAACCTAGATGGCCAAATCGAATGTCAATTGCGGCTTAACTGGGTCATAATCTACCAATTCAAAATCATCGGGCTTAATGTCAAAGAAATTGGTTCCGTCAGGTACGTTTAAAACTAGTCTTGGTTTGCAATCCGTTGGATCACGACGTAATAATTCCTGTGCTTGTTCAAATTGATTGTCGTAAATGTGTAGGTTATTGACAAAATAGAAGAATTTGCCGACTTTCCAACCAAAGTGCTTGGCAATCATCATCTGCAAAGCCACGTATTGCATGGCATTGATGTGGTGCGATACCAACATATCATTTGAGCGTTGGGTTAGGGTCGCATCAAGGTAAATATCGCTGCCTACACGCCTTACATCGTACATGGTCTGAAAGGCACATGGCAAAAGCCCCTCCGTCCGCTCAAAAGCATCGTAATCCCAAAGCGAGATGACATTGCGTCTGTTCCACGGATTATCTTCCAATTGTTTTAAAATTTTGTTAATGATGTCGTGTTTTTTGACTACGGCACCGTAGCGCTCGCCGATTGTTCCTGTGTGTCCAACTTCCCAATCGTTCCAGTATTTCACACCGTATTTGTCATTTAAAACGGATAAATCGTTGGTTTGGTCTTGATAAATCCAAAAAATCTCACGAATGGCACTCTTAATGGGAATAGGGCGCAAAGTGGTAATGGGAAACTCACCCTTACTCAAATCGTACTCTGCAAAAGCACCCGTTACGTATTTTGAGTTGGCTTGCCCGCCACTTTGGTAAACAGGCCGTGCATTTTCTGAAAAGACCCCTTCTGTCATAATTTTTTGGATGTTTTCTTTAAAAATGGCATCAGCCTTTGTCATGTGTTTTTCCTCGATTCTCAAAAATTAGCTTTTTTTATTTTAGCTAAAAAGTGTCAAAATTGCAAAGGAAACCAATAAATGGCTTAAATTCTTATTTAGTTTGAAACTTAAAATGAATACGTTTTTTGTGGAGCTTTTTGGGGAGTTTATGATAAAATTAACTTTGGACATTTTTGACAGGATGTATTTTATTATGACGAGCTTGTGATTGTTTTTAAGCTCCCACGCAAAAATATTCTATTTAAGAAAGGTTTGTTACTAATGAACGTTGGTATTGATAAGATTGGTTTTGCGACAACGCAATACCTATTGAATATGGATGATTTAGCCAAAGAACGTGGGGTTGACCCTGATAAATACAGCAAAGGTTTGCTTTTGGAAAACCTCAGTATCGCACCCATTACTGAGGACATTATCACTTTGGGAGCGTCAGCGGCTGATAGCATTCTAAGTGATGAGGACAAAGAAACGATTGACATGGTCATTGTCGCGACAGAGTCTTCTATTGACCAAAGTAAAGCAGCTGCGACTTACATTCACCATTTGTTGGGCATTCAGCCTTTTGCTCGTAGCATCGAAATGAAAGAGGCTTGTTACAGCGCGACGGCGGCTCTGGATTATGCCCGTTTGCACGTTGAAAAACACCCTGACTCAAAAGTCTTGGTAATTGCTGCTGATGTGGCACGCTACGGCGCCAATACCCCTGGTGAACCCACTCAAGGAGCTGGTAGCGTAGCCATGCTCGTTACACAAAATCCTCGTATTTTGCTTTTGAATGATAACTCTGTCGCTCAAACACGCGATATCATGGATTTCTGGCGTCCAAATTATTCAACAACCCCTTATGTCAACGGCATGTATTCAACCAAGCAATACCTTGATATGCTCAAAACGACTTGGGCTGAATTTCAAAAACGTTTTGACACCTCATTGGCTGATTTTTCTGCCTTTTGCTTCCACTTGCCATTTCCAAAATTAGCCCTCAAAGGCTTCCGCAAAATCATGGACAAATCTTTACCTACCCAATGGCAAGAAAAACTCCAAGCCAATTTTGAAAGTTCTATTCTTTACAGCAAACAAGTGGGCAATATCTACACAGGTTCTCTTTTCCTTGGCCTGCTTTCCTTGCTTGAAAATAGCCAAAACCTAGCGGCAGGTGACCGCATTGCCTTCTTTAGTTATGGCAGTGGTGCAGTGGCTGAAATTTTCACAGGAACCTTGGTCGATGGCTTTCAAGAGCAACTCCACAGCAGTCGCCTCCAAGAACTCAACCAACGTCAACCACTTAGCGTTGCGACTTATGAAAAACTCTTCTTTGAAGAGGCTCAGCTCGATGCGGACGGTAATGCCACTTTTGCAGACTACCTCACAGGACCATTTGCCCTCAAAGAAATCCTTGGACACGAAAGATTGTATGGAAGAACAAATGACAAAAACTAAAGGAAACTGGGGAGGCTTCTCCAAAAAAACGTTGCCAGAGCGCCTTGATGTGCTAGACGCCCACCACTTACTCAGTCAAGACAACCTTGCTCTGCTCAAGGAAAATAAAGGCTTGTCCCTAGATATAGCCAATCAATTGACCGAAAATGTCTTAGGCACTTTTTCGCTACCCTTTTCTTTGGCGCCTGATTTTCTGGTGGATGGAACAGTTTTCAATGTGCCAATGGTTACGGAAGAGCCGTCAGTAGTGGCTGCTGCGAGTTTTGCTGCTAAAATCATCAAACGTTCAGGTGGTTTTAAAACCACTGTTCATTCCCGTCAAATGATTGGGCAGGTGGCGCTTTATGACGTCACAGACAAGGCAGCCGCTCAAAAACGTATCTTAGAACACACTGAGCAGCTATTATCCGTGGCAAATGACGCCCATCCTTCTATCGTTAAACGCGGTGGCGGAGCACAATCGCTGCGAGTGGAAGAAAAAGAGGCCTTTCTCATCGTTTACGTGAACGTTGATACCAAAGAGGCTATGGGAGCCAATATGGTTAATACCATGATGGAAGCTTTAGTCCCAAGCTTGGAAGAACTATCTGGAGGCAAAAGCCTCATGGCTATCTTGTCAAACTATGCGACGCAAGCCCTTGTTACTGCCGAGTGTCAAGTGGACCTCCGCTACCTCAGCCGCAATACAAGCGAAGCCAAAAAGCTAGCGAGAAAATTTCAAATGGCAAGCCAACTGGCGCAAGTGGACACCTACCGTGCCACCACTCATAATAAAGGTATTTTCAATGGAGTGGATGCTGTCGTTTTAGCCACAGGAAATGACTGGCGTGCTATCGAAGCTGGAGCCAATGCTTATGCTTGCAAAGACGGGCAATACCGTGGCTTATCGACTTGGACATTTGACGAGGACAAGCAGCATCTCCATGGTCAATTGACCCTGCCGATGTCTATTGCAACGCGAGGAGGCTCAATTGGACTTAACCCAACGGTCTACATCGCCCATGAGCTGCTTGGTCAACCAGACGCCCAACAATTGGCTCAGATTATCGTATCAGTCGGATTGGCACAAAATTTTGCTGCCGTCAAAGCCCTCACGTCAACTGGTATCCAGGCGGGACACATGAAATTGCAAGCCAAATCGCTGGCTCTCCTAGCAGGTGCTAAGGAAAATGAGGTCACTCAGGTAGTCAACCAGCTCCTTCAAGCCCCTCACATGAATTTGGAAACTGCTCAGGCCATTCTCAAAACCTTAAACTAACTCAAGACATCAAGCAACACTCGATATTTCGGGTGTTTTTTCTTGACAATATTTTTCATAGATTATATAATCTAGTTATAAATACTAGATAAAGAGGTAAGGAAAACGTTATGACAAAATCTTATCCAAAATGGGCGGATTTGCCAGAAATTGACTTGTATTTGGACCAAGTACTTCTTTACGTCAACCAAATCAACCAAGCCAATCATCCAAGTGACAAAGGCTTGACCGCTTCTATGATTAATAATTACGTCAAACACGGGCATTTGGATAAGCCCACTAAAAAGAAATACAGTCGCAAGCAAGTAGCGAGGCTCATTGTGATTACGTGTTTGAAAAATGTTTTCTCCATTCAAGAAATCAGTCAGACCTTGGCGCTGTTAACCGCAGATGATCAGTCGCAAAAACGCTACGATGATTTTGTTGCTTGCATGAATGGGGAAGAGGTCGCTGACGTGCCAGCTGTTGTGCTTTCTGCTTGTCAGACCTTGCAACTGTATGACCAAACCCACCAATTAGTTCAAGAATTAGGAGGAGTCGCTGATGAATGCTAGCATGACCATGAAATTAAGTAAACGCTTATCATTTGGTGAAGAAGTTGCCAACAGCGTGACACATGCCGTTGGGACTGTTGCCATGCTTGTTTTATTACCTATTACCGCTATTTACAGCTACCAACATTATGGTATGGAAGCTGCTGTTGGGATGTCGATTTTTGATATTAGTCTATTTTTGATGTTTTTATCATCGACCATTTACCACTCTATGCAGTACGATTCACCGCAAAAATTCGTTCTTCGAATTATTGACCATAGTATGATTTACATTGCCATTGCGGGTTCTTACACGCCTGTTGCTCTCTCTTTAGTGGGCGGATGGCTTGGTTATCTGATTATCGTTTTGCAGTGGGGTGCGACTATCTTTGGTATTTTGTATAAGATTTTCGCCAAAGAGATAAACGAAAAATTCTCCCTTTCCCTTTATTTGCTTATGGGTTGGTTGGTGATTTTCATCATTCCAAGTATTGTGACGAAGACTGGTGTCGTCTTTTGGTTGCTCATGCTTGCGGGTGGATTGTCTTACACCGTTGGTGCGATTTTCTACGCACGCAAACGCCCTTACGACCACATGATTTGGCATCTCTTCATTTTATTAGCCTCTATGCTGCATTACGTTGCCATCGTCTTCTTCATGTTGTAATACAAAAAAACACTGATATCGCTATCAGTGTTTTTTTGTTGCTTGTAATTTGCCATATAATAAATAATCAACCTGCCTAAGTTGGTCAATGGTTTTGCAATTTAGGGCACACATAATCAAACGCAGGTCATCTTTCCAGCCGTTGATAATGGCAATCGCTTTTTCGACTGGGTATTTTTCAACAAGTTCTAAAACAGTGCGAGATAAACCGACTGCTTTAGCCCCTAATACCAAACATTTAATGATATCCAGAGGATGGCGAACACCACCAGAGGCAAGAATTTCCATCTTATCCACCATTGGCTGAGCATTTAAAAGGGTCTGCACTGTGCTTTGTCCCCAATCATCGAGGTAAGAACGGTTATTGCCACGCTGGTTTTCAATATAAGCAAAACTAGTCCCACCACGCCCTGAAATATCGACAGTCTGAATACCCAGGTCATGCGCCATCTCAATAGTTTTAAGGTCCATCCCAAAGCCGACTTCCTTAAGAATAACGGGAACAGGAGATTTGCTGGCATAATCAGCTAGGTTGGCTTTCCACTGATGAAAAACGCGCTCTCCCTCAGGCATAAGCAACTCTTGCATGAGATTAACATGGACTTGCAGAAAAATAGGCTGCAGCTCTTGAATAGTTTGCAGACCGAGTTCATAAGGCTTATCAATGCCGATATTGGTCGCTAATAACAATTGTGGAAATTCTGACGACTTGGGATAAGACTGGTCTTTTGGATTTTTCAGCGCAGCACTATAAGAACCCGTCACCATAACCAGTCCTGTCGCTTGGGCCACCTGAGCTATTTTGCGATTGACAGCTCTGCCTTTTTCCGAGCCACCCGTCATCGCATTGATGTAAAAAGGAAAATCAAAATCTTGCCCAGCAAAATGAGTTGTGAGATCAATCTCGCTCAAATCATAGTCTGGCAAGGAATGATGAATCAATTCCATATCGTCAAATGAATTGTAGGGCGACTGGTAAGCCAAAGCGTGCTTGATGTGGTCATCTTTACGGTTGGTCATGCTAATTCCTCCAAATCCAGTAATACAATTCCTGCATCTTCCCAGCGTTTGATGAGGGTTTTGGTGTCTGTTTGATTAAAGGACAGAGCGATGCCGCAATCGCCGCCGCCTGAACCTGATGATTTGGCAATAACGTCCAAGCCTTCTTCGGCTGCTTTCAAAGTTTTCAGAGTGTCATTGTAAATGGCTGGGCTCAAACCGAGCAACAAATCGCTGACCTTTTGCAGACTGGTTTTAATGACATCTTTATCACCTGTTTGTAAGGCTTCTTGGCAAATTAAGACTTGATTTTGAGTGTCCTTCAAAAAATCTGGTGTGATAGCCGATTTGACCAAACAAATCATATCCTTTGAAATAGAAGGTTGTCTGGTCCAACCAACCAAGAAATCACAGGCTAAAGCAGGCTTAAGAATGTCAATGCGATAGCCCCAATCCTTAGCCAGCACCTCTTGAATGCTTTCTGTGGCAATCCAACTTGCGACTTTTTGACGGTCAAAAGAGGTAAAGGCCACCAAGTCCTCATAAGTAATACAGGCAATATCGCCCATTGAACCGTTGTCCCCCATTTTCAAGAGCGTATAAGACGCCAACTTAAAAATAGTATTTGCCGATAAGTTCAAGTCATAAAAGGCAGACAAGGCTTTCAATGTCAGAACCGTCACTGAACCACTTGAGCCAATACCAAATTTCTTGCCGTCGCGCTCCATTTTTCCTGTAATACGAAGGTCAAAGGCAGGCAATTCTTCCAAAGATTTCCCCAAACAAGCGGCTAATGTCTTAATCGTCTGCTGAATAAGGGAGTAATCACTGTTTGGAGTCATGTCAGCACCTGCATCAAACATATCTGAAAAGAGGTGGATCGTCCTAGCTTCCCTAACCTGCGCGGTCATGTAAATGGGGATATTTTTGATAATAGCGGTCTGACCTGGGGTTAAAATAGCGTATTCCCCCGCAATATAAAGCTTACCGCCTGTTTGCACACTAATCGTTTTCATCTGGCAATACCTTGGTTTGTGAGGCAATTACGCGATACTTCTCTTCAAAACGTTTGGTTAAGCGCTCCAAATCATCTTCTAAACAAAGCACTTTAACGTTCGGACCTGCATCCATAGTGAAATAGCATTTTTCCCCTTGGGCACGCAAACTCTTAACAAAATCCATAGCCTCATAAGACGCATCGGTCAGATAGTTAAAAGGAGGATTGGCATGGGTATTGGTATCATGCATGGCAAGGGCGTTGCGCTCAGTCAATTCCCCCACGCGCTCAAAGTCGTTGGCTTTTAAATAAGCCAACATATCCTTGTAATCTTGTTCTGATTGTTTGACCCAATCCGCAAAAGTGGTTGAGGTTTCTACGCAACGTTTCATGCCTTCGCGGCTAGAAATAGGCTTTTTATTATCGTTTAAAACTAGCATAATCATCGCCAGCTTGAGGTCAGTCTGAACAGGGTAAATGTCGCCGCTGTCCTTATCCCAAGCTGCAATGGGTCCAAAAAAAGAACGCGACGATGAACCAGAGGCAAATTTGGCTTTTTGAGCTAGTCGAGCCTGCGTCAATCCAGTTTCAAATAGTTCGTTGCAAGCTTTGACAAGGGCTGATAGGCCACTAGAACTTGAGGATAATCCCGCAGCTGTTGGCATGTTATTGCTTGTTTCAACGCTGACAAACTGGCTACGGTCCCCACGGTATTGGTCAATAATGGCTGAAATCTTAGCGTGTTCTTTCTCGTCTTGCAAGACCCCATTGATGTAAAATATATCCTTAGTTGCTGATGGGGGCAGGAAAGAAACGGTTGTTGTCGTAAAGAGATTGTCCAAAGTCAAGGAAATACTGCTAGTTGCTGGAATCATGCAGGCAGCGTCAGCTTTTCCCCAGTATTTGATAATGGCAATATTAGCGTATGATGTTACCGTTACAGTTTTTCGATCCACGTTTGAACCGCTCCTCCTTCTTTTAATACATGACTAATGTGCTCCGCGTCAGCTTGATCGCTTGAAAGGGCAATAATACACCCCCCAAGTCCGCCACCGCTCATCTTGGCTCCAAGGGCACCATTTTTCAAAGCAAGAGCAACCAACTGATCCGAAAGATCCACGCTGACACCGATAGCTTGCAAATGACTATGGGCCTTGGTCATCATCTGACCGATGGTGTCAATAGCCTTATCTTGAATCGCTTTCTGGACGATTTCCGTCAAATCACCCAATGCCGCTAGATGAGGAAGGTTGGCTTCTTCAGTTTGTGCCACTTTTTCGACGGCTTCTCTGGTGTTACCATAAATCCCCGTGTCTGCAATCACCAAATAAGCCCCCAAATCCAAATCTAGCGTGTTAAAACCAATGTTTCGGACAAAGGTAATGGCTTGGTCACTCAAACACGTCTTGGCATCCAAACCACTCGGATTGGAATGCGCAATGATTTCCGCCTTGTTCACCAAAATTTCCAATGTTTGTCGGTCAATGCTTTGCTCAAAGTAATCAAAAACCGCTCGAATAGCTGCAATAGATACCGCTGCCGACGACCCCATCCCTCGTTTTTGAGGAATTTCGGAACGAATGGCACAAGAAATCGGAATATCCGTGTGATTAAGGTACTCAAGAGCTGAATAAATCGCAGTTGACACCGTATCGTAAAAGTCAAATGTTATCTTCTCTTTGGCTGGATAAATGCAGCACTCAACCTCAATTCCCTTAAGCGGAATCGCAATGGCAGGATAGCCATAAACCACCGAATGCTCACCCATCCAAATAATCTTACTATGCGCCTTACCAACGCCAATTTTCTTAGTCATTTTCTTCTCTTATTAAAAAATTTAGTCCACCTACCATTGTATCATCAATAACAAAAAAAAGCGACTATTACTGAAAATTGATTAGAGGGAATATAATTCTTTTCATATGCTACCCACATTTTGGAAGGAAAAAAGTAAGTATAATCCTTGTGTCTTATTGACAGTGGGATTACACTTACTTGCATTTAACAATTCTTATTGATTTTTGTAGCTAGCATCAATGCCAGAGAAAAATTGTTTAGATAATTTGGAAATGGTGCCATCTTGTTCAAGTTCTTTCAGGGCTTTGTTAATCTTCTTTTGAAGAGCTTCATCTTGACCTTTATTAAAAGCAATGGCAATGTTTTCTTCACCAATTTCACCATCTAAAATTTTCAAATCCAATCCTTTTTGCTTGATAATAGCAGCTAAAATGGTCTTAGCATTTGAATAGCCATTGACTTGACCATTTGTCACTGCAGAAAATGCAGCTTCGCGGTCATCATAAGTTTGGATGGTGGTGCTTGGATTAAATTGCTTAAGGACGGTGATTTGGTTAGAACCAACAGTTGCTGCGATGGTCGTATTGGATAAGTCATCAACAGATTTTAGGTGAGAATCTAATTGAGTGACAACACCATATTGGAAAGCAGCATACGGTGTTGAGAAATCATAGGCTTCTTTTCGTTTATCCGTTATTGCCACAGAACTTGCCACTGCATCCACTTTATGGCTAGTCAACAAACCAAATAAACCGTCAAAACTAGTTGTCGTAAAATCAACACGATAACCCATTTTATCTGCTACAGCTTTCATAACTTCTACGTCAAATCCTGTTAAATTTCCATTATCATCTTTATATAAGACCCTGGAAAACTAACCCCAGTTGTCGCCACTTTCAAAACAGGTTTATCTGATGAGGCTGTGCTTTCTGATGCTTGATTGCCCTTGGTAGCTGTTTGATAGCCAAAATAAGCAAGTACTGCAATAACCACAATGGCAATAATCCCAATAATCGATTTTTTCTTCATTCATTAATCTCCTCTAAAATAAACTTGAACAGTTGACACCACATCGTCAACTTTAGCTAAATTTTCTCCAATATTATTTTCGGGAACAATCCAAGATTGAATTGTCTCCTTACTAAAATGAGTGCTTACAGTAGGCTCTTGATAAAGCAAACTAATAAAATCATCGTGATTTTCGATTGCCTTCATCGCTGCTTGATAAACCAACTCATGTGCGGTTTGCTTACCAATAACTTTCCCCAACTTAAACATGATACGCTCTGAATAAGGGAGACTGCCTTGAATATCAAGGTTTTTCCGCATCTGAACGGTATTAACCTCTAACTCCGACAAGATATAAGTCAATTGAACTAGCTGAGCATCCAAATAACTGGTGATTTCTGGAAGAGCAACCCACTCATTGCGCCAATGAATAGCGTCACGTTCGCCATCAATCAACATAGATTGTAATATTACGCTATCATCTGAAAAAATGGGCTGCGTCAGGCTCGCAACCCCTTCTATCAAAGCTGGATTGCGTTTTTGAGGCATGGTTGATGAACCAATTTCCCCCTTACGAAAAGGTTCGTGAATTTCATTGATTTCAGTTTTCATCAGGGTAAACAGTTCATGTCCAATTTTACCCAAGGTACCAGCATAAATCCCTAAAGTCGTAGCGAATTCTGAAAAGCGATCTCTGGATGGCTGCCATGAAATATTGGGAACGACCAAACCCAATTCAGCCAAGGTTAAACGCTCAACTTCAATTCCCCTTCCGTCAAATGCAGCGTATGTCCCAACAGCACCACTGATACTTCCAACAAAAACCTCATTGCATTCCAATTGGCGTAAACGTTTGTGATTTCTTAATAATTCATCCAACCAAATGGCTAATTTAACGCCAAATGTAATCGGAATAGCGTGAATGCCATGAGTTCGCCCCATCATAAGAGTAGAACGGTGCTTTTGGGCCAATGCTGCTACTGTTTGAATGAGGGCTTTTGAATGTTGCACAATCACATCATAGGCTTCTTTGGTTTGCAACATAATACCTGTATCAACAATATCTTGAGTGGTAACACCGTAATGCACGTATTCCCCCGCCTCAGTGCCGACTAATTCTTGAAGCGCATGAATTAAAGCAATCAAAGAGTGCCGCTTTTGAGCACTTTCTTTTTGCAAGGCCAAAAGGTTGAGATGTTCAACTTTTGCTTTTTCAATAATTTGTTGTGCTGCCGTTTTTGGAATAATGCCCAATTCACCTTCAATTTTAGCCAGAGCCACCTCAACCGCTAATTGTTTTGATACTTTGTTCTCGTCACTCCAAATCAAGCGAATCTCAGGTGTTGAAAAATTATTTTGCAATAATATCGAATCTAAAACACTTGTCATTTGTCATCTTTCCCTTTCTTATAAGGCTGAACTCTCTAAAGACCCACGATAGAGTGAATGAACAAAGGCACGCACGCGCTCATGACTGTTATTATTAGAAAGTAATAGATCCGTAGGTCCTTGTGTTAAAATTTCCCCATTTTCAATAAAGACAACATTATCTGCCGTCTTTCTAGCAAATGCCATTTCATGAGTCACTAAAATCATGGAAATGTTTTCTTCTGCCAGAGTTGAGATAACTTGCAAGACTCCATCGACCATTTCAGGGTCAAGAGCTGAAGTTGGCTCATCAAATAAAATGATTTTGGGCTTAAACGCAATAGCAACACGTTGCTGTTGCCCGCCTGATAAAGTAACTGGGTACTTATTTTCAAAATCTGCTAAACCAACTTTTTCCAAAGACTCATGTGCGATGATTTCGGCCTCTTTTCTTGAAAAACGACCGCTTAAAACCAAAGGCTGAACCACATTTTGCAAAACCGTGTAATTCTTAAACAAGTGAAATTGTTGAAAAACCATGGTTGAATGGTTGCGAATCTGACGAATCTGACGAATATCACGCTTATTTATCTTTCCTCCGATGACTTCAGTATCTCCAACTCGCAACCTTCCTGACGTTGGTATCTGTAACAGATTCAAGGTGCGTAACAGGGTTGTTTTACCTGAACCGCTTGGTCCAACAAAAGCGGTCACCGTTCCTTCTTCAATAGTTAAATCAATGGATTTTAAAATGGTTTTGTGACCTATTGTCACTTCTAAATTAGTTAACTCAATCAAACTCATCTACGGACCTCCTATACGGTGCTGTCAAATCTCTTTCAAATAGATGTTGTATCCAAGTGTAGATCACAATCATCAGCCAATACAGTAGCCCTATGGCTAAATAGGTTTCAAAATAGCGTAAAGAACCTCCTGCAATCATTTTTGCGTGGGCAAATAACTCTGTTATTCCCAAGGTGAATACAAGCGATGTTTCTTTTAGCAAACTAACAAATGTATTTCCGGTAGCGGGTAAAGCATTTAAAGTCGCCTGAGGCAAAATGACATGTAGAAAAATCTTCCAACCCGGGATGTTAAGAGCTTGCCCTGCCTCAATTTGCCCTTTATCAACAGAATTAACGGCTGCTCTAAAAATCTCAGCCAAATAAGCAGATTGTTTTAAGCCAAGACCTACAACAGCTGAGGTAATGGCGGTCATTCCTTGAAAAGCTGGAAATAACTGAGGTAAGCCATAAAATATTAAAAACAATTGCACCAAGGTCGGCATCCCACGAAATAAGGAAATGTAAACATTAGCAAAGTATCGTAGCGTTTTTTGATTGGATAGTTGAAACCATGTCATCAAAGCTCCGACTAAAATCGCTAATAACATAGAAGCCATTGCAATAAAAATGGTTACAGGAATGTAGGCAGGTAATTTTAAAAATAATTCAAAAAAGTATTGCCAACTAAAATTCATGGCTTACTCCTTTCAATAATGTTTGCAAAGCTTCATCCTTAACATCTAACAAAGCTTCTTGATTAAAGGTTTTGATGAGGTAAACCGTTTTATGATCTGAAAAAAGTGACTTCTCACCAAGGTAACGAAAACCCATTTTTTCGTAAGCATCAATGAGCCAAGGATGTTCTAGAGCCGTTCCCAGCGTCACAGCAGGTGCCTTCAATTCTTTTAGGATATAGTTGTCAATGATTTCTGATATCAAGGACTTAGCATGTCCCTGCCCTTGAAAATGAGGATTTGTCGCCACCCAGCCTAAGTGGGGGAGGAAAAAAGGACTCGGATTATCTGACCAAGGCAGCCTAACTGAAACAGACGATACCAGTTGTTTATCAAGCACTTTTACAAAAGTAGGCGTTGTTTGCAGTGCTTTTTCAAGTTCTGATTGAGTCATTATCCCTGCTTTAAAATGAATTCCTAGTCTTTCATTTGCTTCATAAGCTTGATGATACAAGTTCACTAATGCTTCACTAAATTCATATGTTGCTTGCTGATAGGTCATACATTTCCTTTCTTTTTTAGTCTAACAATGTTATTTTTTCAAAAAATTCTGATAGTTTTAGCAGTGTTTTTTCCATTAGTTGCCAATAAATGGCGTCGAGTTTCCCTTGAGTTAACTGGTGATACTTAGCAAAATGCTCTCGTGATGATAACGGATTTTGAGGAGAACCTTTAGGATATTGTACTAACTGATCAAAAATGATCTGATGATTGCTTCTGATAATCAAACGTATTGGACGTGTGCTATCATCGCTTGGCAAATCATTAAAACGGCTAATTTTTTGTGCAAATTCACGAAAGTCAGTAAATGTTTTTTCCTCGGAAAAATCAGAACTTTCCACACTTCCTTTAGATAAAACCAACCACAAAAGGTATTCAATTGAAAACTTACCTTCTAAACACGTTTTAGGAAAACGATGCGTCAAAGCCCGATCCCCTGTCGCAGAAAAATGTACTTCAATATCAGATACTTCATCAGCCCCTTATCCCAAATTGGTAAGCTTTTTCTCCCAAATCATAGCCAGCATTGGCTGTAGAGCAAAAAGGGTATTTCTTAAACCATAAGCCTGGTGATAAGATTTGAGCAGGTTCCAACCAATTATCCAAGAAAGCCGTCACAGAGAAATGCTGCCGATTAAAGATTTGAAACCAACCTGTCAAGGGGGATAAGACATCATCGTAAGCTGTCATGCCCAAATTCACTAACTCATAGGCTTGAACAGCATTTCTTGCTGCAAATCCTACATTTAAAGGCTTACCATCTGTTCCTTCTTGGCAGAGAAAGCCTGCAGATTGCGTTGATGTTAACGATAATAACTGAGAATATTCGTCAACGGTAAGGTTTTAAAATAACCAATAGCAACAGCAGCAGCTAAACTACCAATGGTGGCTGTACTATGCCAGCCTTGTTTAATGTGTTGAGGTTGGCACTGCAGACCAATCCTGCCAGCAAATTCCACGCCTTGAACATAAGCCGCTAATAACCTTTCAAAAGAATCATCGGCATCACTGACAGCTAACAGCGCCGAAAAGATGACTGCACTTGGATGCCCTCGAAAATTGGCTTGAACACCGTCTAAATCATGGTAGTGAGCCAAATAGCCTGATAGCAAGGCTGATTGCTCCTTTGATGTTCGATAAGGGGTTAAAAGAATCAGATGACTGCCAGCTTTTTCGAGTGATGCTTGCAACAAACCTTTCCTTTTAGCTGATTGTAATCCAGCAGAATAACAAGCTAAATAATCTAATAAAGCTATTTTCGCAAGCGCTATGCTTTCCTTATATTGCGGAGTATCATGAATCTCTTTTTGCAATTGTTGGATCATTTTTTTAGTAACGCTCATAACTTCTCAAATCATTTCTCACCAGCGTAGTAATCCAATAAATACAAGGCATTTTTAACAAAATAATTAACTGCAACTGGAAGCGCCTCATCTTTTACACTAAAGTCATCGTGGTGCCAGTCAGGGGCATTTTCGTCACCATTTGAACCAATAAAGGCAAAAACTCCTGGAATTTTTTCTTGATAAGCAGCAAAATCTTCACCACCTGTTGATGGCAGGGTTTCAATAACCTCAGCAAAGGTTTTAGAATGTTCAAAAATCAAAGGCGTTAGCGTAGAATCATTAAACGTAACTTTTGGTGAACTTCCCCAAGAAATCGAAACTTCCGCTCCAAATTGTTCCGCCGTATGTTCGACTACTTTGGTAAATTGCTCAATGACTGACAAGCGAACGTCAGGATCAAATGTTCGAATAGTCCCTTCAAAAAAACCACTGGCTGGTAAAACATTCCAAGTATTGCCAACATCAATATGAGTCACAGACAAGACTGCTGATTGAAAAGGTGAGATTGTTCTTGACACAATCGACTGTAAATTATTAATAATAGTTGTGATAACCAATACTGTATCAACACCTAAATCAGGCCGAGCTGCGTGAGCGCTGATGCCTTTGACTGTCACTGCAAATTGTTCCACTCCAGCCATTATAGCTCCTGAACGCAAACCGATTTGACCTGGTTTTAAATGAGGATTATTGTGATACCCCACAATAGCTGATACCCCTTCTATGCCACCAGCCGCTATGACTTGATGTCCACCCTGAAAATTTTCTTCTGCTACTTGGAAAATCAAGCGAACGGTTCCTTTTAATGTTGCTTCTTGTTGTTTTAAACGTTCTGCTGCTCCCAATAAACTGGTTTGGTGAAAATCATGGCCGCAGGCATGCATCGCACCATTATCACTCGCATAGGCAAGCCCTGTCTTTTCAAAAATAGGAAGAGCATCAATATCTTCTCGTAAAGCAATAATGGGATATCCATGCCCAATTTCAGCAATAACCCCTGTTTTCAAAGGGTAATCCAAGGGCTCAATCCCAATATTTTGCAACTGTTCTTTGATAAAACGAGTGGTGTTGTATTCTTTTTCTGAAACTTCTGGATGTTGATGAATATGGTGACGAATCGCTGTCAATTTTTGATAAAACGTATCTGACAAATGCCTATCCTCCTCTTTTCAGATTGCTATTATCTTATCACCTCATTTTCACCTTGCATACTCTATTTTACTTATGGCAAGCTATAAATCATGTTTATAGAGGACTTTTAAAAAATGTTCTTTCATTAAAGGACACATGAACCTTCCCCCTTCGCTATTACATTTTTTTATCACGGGTTTGGTTTTTTATATCAGAATTTTGCGATTTTTCAGTTTACTTTTTGTTATAATAGCTACAACTTTCACAAGGAGGGATGGGTTCATATGAATTTACAGCAGTGTCGTTATGTTGATATGGTGGCTCGTATGGGGTCTTTTAGTCAGGCGGCTAAGGAATTGTTTATGACACAGCCCAATTTATCCAGTTCCATTAAGGATTTGGAAAATGAATTGGGGGTTCAGCTTTTTGTGCGTTCCAATGTCAGCACGCGCCCGACCGAAGATGGCTATGATTTTTTAAAATACGCCAAGCGGATTCTTGGTGAGGTGGATTTATTAGAGCAACGTTATCAGGAAGATTTCAAAAAGAGTTTTACAGTCGCATCGCACCACTATGATTTTTTGTCCATTCCCATGGCAACCGTAGCGCAGCAATTTAACGAGGAATATCAGGAATTTCAAACCATTGAAACCACAACCAAGGAGATTTTGGATAGTGTGGCGACTTTTGAGGCAGATTTGGGCATTATTTACCTTGATGACGACAACAAGCATATTTTAGAAACGTCCTTGAAGCATCATGATCTGACGTTTACGTCTTTGGGGGATTTTCCCACGCGTATTTTTTTGCGAAGGCAACACCCTTTGGCAACGAAAAAAGAGATTTCTGAGAGTGATTTGAAGGGCTACGACCAAATTCGTTTTCGTCAGGAAGAGTCTGGATTGCATTTTGATGATGACGCTCTGAGCATTCATCGTAAACAGCGCGTACTTTATAGCAATGATAGAGGAACGGTCATGAATTTGCTTTGTGCCACGGATGCTTATGCTTCTGGTCTTGGCATCGTCAATAGTTTTGTGCGTGACCAGATTGTCTTGATTCCGCTGAAGGATAGCCCCAAACATACACTTGGCTACGTTACCCATAAACATAAAAAATGTCTGACATTGGGGCGGCTTTTGTTGCTGAAGTGCGAAAAAGTTTAGATGCCTTTCCAAATGCCATCTAAGACTTCTCTTGAAAACACTTTCTCTTTTTGTGTTACAATAGAAAAAAGGAGGATGCATTATGGAATGGAAAACACTTAATAACGGCGTGAAAATACCTGTTTTGGGGTTTGGCGTGTGGCAAATGTTTGACCAAGCTGACTGCCAACGTGCGGTGGAGGAGGCCTTTGACGTTGGCTACCGTCTGATTGATACCGCTGCTCTTTACCAAAACGAAGAGGCTGTGGGACGTGCGGTCAAGGCTTCAGGTCTAGCCCGCGAGGACGTTTTTCTAACCAGCAAGGTTTGGATTAATGACTTGGGTTATGAAGCAACCAAAAAAGCCTTTGAAAAAAGCCTTCAAAAGCTTGATACCGATTATTTGGACCTTTATCTCATTCACCAACCTTATGGCGATACACACGGGGCTTGGCGAGCAATGATTGACTTGTACCGTGAGGGACGCATTCGCGCTATTGGGGTGTCTAATTTTTCAACTGGTCGCTTGACAGATTTTGCGATAAATACTGATATCGTGCCAGCGCTTAATCAAATTGAGCTGCACCCTTACAAGCAACGCCCTCTCATGCAAGCGGCTAATGCCGAATTTGGAGTGGCAACTCAGGCATGGAGCCCTTTCAACCGCGGAGAGGACAATATCTTCAAGGATCCTGTTTTGAACAACATTGCTGAAAAGCACGACAAAACCGTGGCACAGGTCATTCTTCGTTGGCAAATTCAAAGTGATATTCTCACCATTCCAAAATCAGCACATATTGACCGTATGCGTGACAATATCGATGTTTTTGATTTCCAATTGACAGATGATGACCTCAAACGCATTCAAGCTCTCGACCGTTATCCAAACGACTATGGTCCAAACGAAAGCCCTGAGCAAGTCAAGCGCTTATCAACTTTCTTCCCATCTTAATCGTAAGAGCACTCAAAATCTTAGATTTGGGTGCTCTTTCTTATTTTCCAAAAACGGCTTGAGAGGTTACTCCACTCCTTCACTTTTGAATAATTCTTCGGTCAAATACAAGATAACCTGAACCAAGATTGAAAGAGCCACTGTGAGGAGAATGCCCCAAATCAAAGGCGGAAAACTCATGGTGCGCAAGCCATCAAACAAAATGCGACCTAATCCGCCAGCATTGATGGTGGCTGAACCTAAGGAAAGTCGCAGTTTCAGTCTGGATCTTTCTTTAGGTACTTTAGAAAATATTGTCGTAAAAAATGGCCAGCAAGTTAAAAGTGGCGATGTGATTGCTACTTATCAAAATGCAACGATTGCTGATCAAGCCAATGAGCAAGCTCAATCTTTAAATAAATTAAATTTAGCCATTACCAATGCTAAGACAAATTTAGATAGTGCCGTTCAAAAACGTAACCAACTAGCCAATCAATTAGCCCAAGCTAAAAAGAATGTGCAAAGTTTGCAAGCAGCCAATGATCCTAGTGCAATTGAAGCATCGGCACAATTAGATGCAGCCCAACAAGCCTATGATGCCCAAGTTGAAGTGGTCAATCAAGCGCAACAAGCACTAGATAATGCCAATTTAGATTTTTCTGATGCTAATGCCCAAGTCGAGCAAACACGTAAGAAAGTTACTACTTCAGTAACTGCGCCGTTTGATGGTACCGTTTACATTGATGAAGCAGGTAAATCTTCAGCCAATACGCCTTATGCAACCATTGTATCTCCGGGAACGATTGTCCAAGCAACCGTTACAGAGTATGACTACAATAAATTAAAACTAGGTCAAAAAGTTGAAATTTTACCTGTGAATGATTCAAGAAAAGTATTAGGTAGCATTACAAATATTTCGACTTTACCGCAAAGTGCTGCAGTAAGCAATCAAGCTAGTGCCGCTTTATCCGGCGCGGGCAATACTGCTAGTGGTGGGACAACTATTTCCAATTATAGCTTTACAGTGGAAGCTCAAGAAGAAATTCATTATGGTTTTAGTGTACAAATTTCTGTTCATTTAAGTGACATTACCATCCCTAAAGAAGCACTGGTTAAAAAAGGGGAAGAAACGTTTGTTTATACTTACAAAAAAGGTAAAGTCCATCTTACTAAGGTAACAGTTAAAGAACAAGTAGATGGCTATTCTGTAGAGAAAGGCTTAGCTGTTGATGAGCAGTATATTGTTGATCCTGATAAACGCTTAACTGAGGGTAAAGAAGTGGAGGTGTTTGAATGATCGATTTAATTGGAATCAATAAATATTACAAAAATGCCGAAGAAACCCTTCATGTGTTAAAAGATGTGAATTTGCACGTCTCACAAGGGGAAATGGTTGCGATTATGGGTCCATCTGGTTCGGGAAAATCCACCTTAATCAATTTACTAGGTTTTATTGATCGTAAATTTGAAGGGACGTATTTATTTGAAGGTGAATCACTGGTGGCTAGTAGTGATGATCGGCTATCAAAAGTGCGTAATCAAACGGTAGGTTTTGTTTTTCAAAATTTTAGCTTAATTGAAAATAATACAGTATATGAAAACGTAGAATTGCCCTTGTTATATGGTGGTTATAGTTTTTCGCAAACGAAAGAAAAAGTGATGGCTGCTTTAAAAAGAGTAGGGCTAGAAGGTAAGGAAGACAAGTATCCTAAACAATTATCTGGTGGACAACAACAAAGAGTCGCCATTGCCCGTTCAATTATCAATAATCCTAAATTTATTATTGCCGATGAACCAACAGGCGCTTTAGATACCCATACTTCAGAAGAAATTATGAAGCTTTTTGAAGAATTAAATCAACAAGATGGTGCAACCATTATTTTAGTTACTCACGATCCAGAAGTCGTTCCTTATTGTCATCGTTTAATTCGGATTCGTGATGGGGCAATTATTGAGGATAAGGAGCTGAGCAAATCATGAATTTATATGTAAATTGGCGTTCAGCTTTCAAGGCGATTGCAAATAATCGCAAACGAAGTATTTTAACCATGCTAGGGATTGTGATAGGGATTGCGGCTGTCATTGCCATTTTAGCGATTGGTCGAGGTTATGAGCGAGATTTAATCAAAAGCTTAACTAAAAGTGATAATGGCCAAGTGGAAGTACAGATTATCTTTAATCCTAATGATCCTGCCTTTTATGATACCAATCGCCCTTCATTTCAAAGTAGCGATTTAAGTTTAATTCGTCAAGTCAAGGGTGTGAAAAGTGCGGATTTTGAAACAATTGATTTAAAACAAGCGACACTATCAACGCCACTGAAGGGTGAAGAAAAAAATGTCAGTGTGGATTTAGTCAAAAAGACTGATCAAAACTTGATTGCTGGGCGTAATCTAAGCGTAGTAGATAATTTAAATTTTAATAAAACAGCCCTTATTAATCGCAGTTTAGCAACAGATTTATATCATTCACCACAAGCGGCTTTAAATCGTGGTATATCTTTAGGCTCACAAGTTTTTACCATTGTGGGTGTTTATGAAGATGAAGCAATTAGTGAAGATGAGATGGGGATGGCGGGCATGTTTGGTTCAGATACCAATTATCAAGCCAAAATACCCAAAAAAACCTATTCACGTTACTATCAAGGAAGTAAAAATACCGCTAGTGTAACAGCTGTATTGGATAAAGGGACAAAACCAGATGAAGTAGCTAATAAAATTTTGGATAAATTGAAAAAACAAGGAAGCTTACGTAATCAGGGAACTTATCAATCATTTGATAGTAGTTTCTTAACCAAGGGTATCGGTAAAGTTTTAAGTACCATTACCTACTTTATCTCGGCGGTGGCAGGTATCTCATTATTTATTGCCGGTGTAGGTGTAATGAATATGATGTATATTTCTGTCTCTGAACGGACAAAAGAAATCGGTATAAGAAGAGCCTTAGGAGCTACTCAGCGTTCGATTATGATCCAGTTTTTATTAGAAGGCATCATGTTAACCTTTACTGGTGGAATTATCGGTTACCTTTTAGGAATGGTTGTGGCCTATTCGATAGGCGCTATTATGAAAATTGGTATTCAAATTGATTTTTTTACTATTAGTATAGCTGTAGGTGTCTCGACGTTAATTGGTTTAGTCTTTTCAGTAATGCCAGCTAGAGAGGCGGCTAAGAAAGACTTAATTGATATTTTACGTTAGTATGAAATAAAAAAGGTGTGAAGAAAACACGCAGCGTAAAGAAGTTGAAAGAGGATGTTTATTTAAGTCAAATTTTACTGCATTTACCAATTATTTATGATTAAGCTAATTAAAATGAGCAACCCAACGCCTTAATTGACTTGTCTAAATTGTTGTTTATCTTCCATAGGGTAAACAAACAATTTAGTAGATTCCAGATCAACTTTTGACATAGAAACCTTTGAGATTTGGTTGTTGGTATAGGTTTTATAGTAATAATCACCAGTAGCAGTATTTCCGCAAGAAGAATACACAGTGATATCATGAGTATTTTGATCAGAAGTGGTACAGCCCTGAACAAAAGCGACTGAATCTAAAATGTGGAAGAATTGTGTAACGTTGGCTACATCATCTTGAGGACAAACTGAATGTTCTTTAACAAAGGTAGCTTTAACTAATCTAGATGCCGGTGACCAATCACCAGGTAAACCAATCGCACCAAAACCTTCGCCAAAAGGTTTTGCATCCCAATCAGGAGAATAAGAATTGTGAGGTTGTTTGCTACTTAAATGACGATAATTGTGTAAATTCATTAAATGATAATCAAAACTAGGACTATTAGTTAAAACGCCAACAGGATTGTCATAAATGACGGTTTTTCCGTCAATAATTTCAACGACAATCGCTTCGTCTTTGTCGGCGATAAACCAATGTAAAGTAGTGTTCGGTACATTAGGCTTAAAAGGAATATCAACCATATTTAAATTTTTAAGGGCAGCTTTAGTTTCCTTAACAGTTGAAAATTGTGCTAACACCCAAGGCACTAATTCATAAGGAGGAAGATTAAGGGCACCTTCTTTGATTTCATCAGCATATTTAGAAAACTGTGGGAAATTCAAATTTTCAATGCCTAAGCCTTTTTCGTTAATCGCATCGGCATAAAGTGGATAATTATCTAATACCATAGCTACGCCGATAAAAGCATAGTGTGATTTTTGTGAAGGTTCATTTTTATAGGTGATTTCATAGTTTCTAGGTGTAATAACAATTTCTTCGCCAAAATGGTAATCTAAATCTAAATTTCGTCCAAAGTAAAAATCTCCGTTAACATATCTTAATCCAGTACACATAAATATGATGCACTCCTTTCAAAAAAATTATGCATTAAGCAGTTTCATCGGCAAATTTATGTTTTTGAATATCGGTAATGAAGAATAATAAACCAGAAAATCCGATAAGTACATAACATAAAATGCTAATCCAAGCTACAGTAAAGCCAAAGGTATCAACAAAGAAACTAAATACAATATTTCCTAAAGCAAAGCCAACTGCAAAAAAGATACTAAATACACCTAGTATTTGACTGGTGTCTTTCATACCGAAGAGTGTTTGCATCATTACAGCCGGTGCACTCATATAAGAGTAAACATTAAAACCATAAAGGACGGCCCAAGCAAATGCAGAAATGACTTTAATGCTAGGAATAAAAATACTAGCAATTAGCAAGATAACGGTAACTAGTTGTAAAATAAAGGCTAAAAACATGGCGTTGCGTACACCAATTTTTGAGAATAAGAAACCTCCGCCAACATTTCCAATTAAACAAGCAATGGCAAACGTAGAGCCAATCGTACCAATTAAGGTAGTATTGATATGAATAGAAGCGAAAAAGTTTGCATATTGACTGGAAAGAGCAGAAATAGCTAATCCTATAATTAAATAAAAACAAGATAATGCCCAAAAACTTTTTTGTTGGGTAGTTTTTTTATAGCCGATACCGGTTTGAGTATTAGCAGGATGGGTATCTTGGAGAACAGATTGATTTGTAGAGGTTTTTGAGTCTTTAGAAGAATCAGTTGATTGTTTGGCAGCACTAGATTCGACCGGTTGTTTGTTAGGATGGATTAAAAACACACCGATAAGTACCCCAACAATCAAGGAAGCCAATGCACACATGAAATAGACTCTATGCAATTCATAATGATTGAGTAGGTTGGTTACGATAGGTTGTAAAAAGAAATTCCCGATAGAACCACCTGCAAAGGTAATTCCTAGTGCGCTAGCTTTAGACTTTTTATCAAACCAAGTAGCAATTAAAAACGGTACCCCTAAACCTGAAAACGTAACAGTTCCAATTTGAGTAATTGCATTCGCTACTAAAAACATCCATAATTTGGTTGAAACTGCGTTTAGCATAACTTCACAAGCAGACAAAATTAATCCACCTAACATTATTAGCTTGACTGGAAATTTACTATACAATTTACCAGCCATTGGTGAAATTAATGATGCTGCTAAAGCGCCAATCATAAAAATATAGCCAACGCTTTGGACACTAAAATGATATTCTTTCTCTAAATAGTGAATGAATAATGGAGGGATGTTTTGTGCAATACCATAAGGAATGGCTTGTAATAACATACAAGCAAAAATAATTAAATGTTTACTACCTTTAGACACATTTGTCATAAATTATCACCTCAATATTTATTTATAAAACATTGATCTCTTAAAAATGATAACAGACCTCCTTTTTTGTGAATATTTTAGAATAGGAATTCTTATAAAAACGGACTATATATAATAAATAATCGTAAAATAGCCAAGCTACTTTACGATTAAAGTTAATATTGACGCTGTAATAATTGTAAAGTTAATTGTTGAATGCAATCTTTGGCTGGAGAATTTGGTAATTTTTCAATATCGATCAAAGCTTTTTGAGTGAAAGCCTGAGCCATTTGTTTTGCTTGCTCTACGACTCCTAATTGAACAACTAGCTTTGCGACCTCAGTAATCTCATCAGGAGTAATCGCTGATTGTTTACATAGATAAGGAATCAATGCTTCAGGATTTTGTTGTTTGGCTAAAAGTAGCGGTAAGGTATAGATGCCTTGTCCTAAGTCTTCAAGCACTGGCTTTTTAAGTTTATCCTGATCAGCAGTATAGTCTAGGATATCATCATAGATTTGAAAAGCAAAACCGATGTTACGACCAATTCGGCCGGCTAAACGTACTGTTTGCACATCGCAACCACCGAAATAAGCCCCTTCTTTACAAGCTAACCAAAATAATTCAGCCGTTTTTCCTTTGATGCTACGTAAATAATCATAAATGGTTTCGTCCAATTTGAAACGTATGGTCATTTGATTTAATTCACCAAGTAAGATGCGTTTCATTGTTTGTGCATTGTAAGCTAAGTATTCTGACCCATTCATTACACTAATTAAGACTTCAAAAAACTAAGGAAAAAGTCGTTATCTCCAAATGCTCAATAAAAGCATTGATCAATTTGTCGTAGGATATTTTGGCATATTCAATCATAACGCACCCTCCAGACCTCTTCTTGTGCCTTAGCCGTTTCAATCAATTTCTGCACGAAGGCATTTTGAGTATTTGACGATATTTTCTGGTGTATCGTATTGGCAAATTGCTCCCTTATCCATGACAATCACCCGCGTTCCTAGCTGAAGAGCCTCGTAAATATCGTGAGTAATGAAAACAAAGGTTTTATGGTGCAAAGCCTGATGAATAGCCTGCAGTTCTTGTTGCAAATCGTGGCGCGTGATGGCATCAATAGCACCAAATGGTTCATCAAATAGCATCACATCAGGGTCAGCAGCCAAGGCACGCGCTACGCCTATCCGTTGTTGCTGACCGCCTGACAATTCTCTGGGATAACGGCTGGCATAATCTTTGGCAGGTAATTACACCAAATCCAGCAAATCCTCCACCCGCTGAGCAATTTTTTCCTTCTCCCAGCCCAGCAATTTAGGCACAGTCGCAATGTTGTCCGCAACAGTCATGTGAGGAAAAAGGCCAATCTGCTAAACAACGTAACCAATTTGACGGCGCAAAGCCACCGAATTCATCTGAGCAATATCCTGACCATCAAAGAAGACCTTGCCTGTCGTCGGTTCAATTAATTTATTAATCATTTTGAGTAGGGTCGTTTTTCCAGAACCTGATGTCCCTAGAATAGTGATAAATTCACCCTTTTGGATACTAACATCAAGTGGCTGCACCACTGTCTTTTCCCCATAAACCTTACTGACATTTTCAAATTGAATCATTGTCTTTTCTGTCATAACACTCATTCCTAATCTTTTATGCTCTCGTAGTAGGCTTTGGCTACTTTTGTATAATCCTGACCGTCAACATCCACTTTGGCATTCAACTGAGTCACCGTTTTGGTATCCAAAGTCGCTGACACATGATTTAAAATACTTGCTACATCAGGGTATTTGGCTAACACATCATCCCGAACAACAGGGGCCACATTATAAGGCGGCCAAAAATGCTTATCGTCTTCTAAAAGGGTGAATTGGTCAGTATTAATCAATTGACCCTCTGTGGTGTAGGTTGGGCTAACATCTGCTTGATTATTGGCTAGAATACTGTATTTCAGACTGTTGTCATAAACGTTAGACGATTTCCATTTGAAAGGACCATAAGTTTTTTCAAGCCCTGGCAAACCATCGTCACGCTCATCAAATTCGCCCTGTGAGGCAAAGCGTAAATTATTGGCGTGAGCCTGCAAATCGGAAATGGTTTGGATATGGAGCTTTTTAGCCACATCGGTTCGAATCACCAATCCCTGACTATCATTGGCAAGAGAAGGCTTTAACCAAGTGAGTTGAAAGCGTTTCTCATACCCATTTTTAACGGTTTCATAAACCTTGTCAGAATTAGTTTCCATCTTTTCCCCTAAAATAGACAACAAGCCCGTCCCCGTGTATTCGGGATACAAGTCAATGTCGTTGCTCACGATAGCGTTGTGAATCAGGGAACTGGAAATATTGGACACCCGCTCCACACGATACCCGTGGTCCTCCAAGGCTAGGGCGTAGATTTCAGCAACAATCAGATTTTCCGTAAAATCTTTGGACCCAATGCGAATAGGCATAGAGGACTTGCTCATCTGAGTGGCTTGGTAGCGACGCCAAGACCAAATGCCTCCCACAAGAGTGAAGATAATCAGCGCTAATAAACCGCCTGCTATTTGTTTTCTACGTTTCATCATGTGTGACTCCTTTGATAGCTAAATCGAAAACAACCATGCTCACAAAAGACAAGAGAGCGACCGAACCACCACCAATCAGCAATAGGTCATAACGATAAAGCCCCAAACCAGTGAAAATCAGGGTTCCCAAACCACCTGCTCCAATGTAGGTCGCCAAGGTCGTGCTGGCAATCAATTCCACCAAGGCTAGCTTGATGCCATTTAAAAGGTGCGGCAAAGCCAAAGGGAGTTGAACCTTGGTCAGCAATTGCCATTTGGTCATACCAAGTCCAAGCGCTGTTTCCACTAGAGTGTCCGACACCGATTCAAAACCGATAATGGTCTGCAGCAAAATGGGAGGAATACCCAGAATAACCAAAGCAATTAAGGCAGGCAGCCGCCCCACTCCGATAAAAGGAATGAGAATAAACAATATCCCAAGGCTAGGAATAACCCGCAAACCTTGCGTCAAAAGGGTTGATACCTGCTTGACCCAAGGCTTTTCATAAGAAAAATAAGCCATAGGAAGCGCCAGCACACAAGCCAGTACCAGAGCTTCGATACTCAAGCTCAAATGCTGCCCGACATAAGTTAAATACGTCTGACCATTATTTACAAAATAGGTGATAATGTCTTGAATCATTGGCTTTTCCTACTAACTTTCCGATAAGTTTCCATAACAGTATCAGCATACCACAATCTCTCTTGCAATAACATTTTTTGGTATGGCAAAAAGATAAATTGGTAGCATCTGAAACGGCTTTCATGACGCTACCAATTATGGCACAGACCTCCACTTGCGTCAACTATTTGGTTTTGGCATCAGACAAAAAAGAAAAACCAGAGCTACGTCTGATTTTTCCTGTCTATTAAGCGACTTCAAATTGTGAATTGTAAAGATCTGAATAGAAGCCACCTTGTTCCATCAATTCATCGTGGTTACCTTGTTCGATGATATTACCATCTTTCATCACGAGAATCAAATCGGCATTTTTAATGGTTGATAGACGGTGAGCGATAACAAATGATGTGCGTCCTTCCATCAATTTATCCATGGCTTTTTGAATCAATTCTTCAGTACGTGTATCAACTGAAGATGTGGCTTCGTCCAAAATAAGCAATGGAGCATCTTTCAACAGAGAACGCGCAATGGTCAACAATTGTTTTTGACCGATTGAAAGCGTTACGGAATCATCCAAATAAGTGTCGTAACCGTCTGGCAAGGTCATGATAAAGTGGTGCACACCAACAGCCTTAGCTGCTGCAATGACTTGCGCATCAGTGATGTTTTCTTGGTTATAAACCAAGTTTTCCTTAATAGTTCCTTCAAACAACCAAGTGTCTTGAAGCACCATTGAGAATTGGTCATGCACTTCTTCACGTGACATCAAACGCGTATCCACGCCGTCAATACTGATGCGACCTTTATCAATGTTGTAGAATTTCATCAACAAGTTAACAATGGTAGTTTTACCAGCACCTGTTGGTCCAACAATCGCAACTTTTTGACCAGGTTTTGCCACAGCTGAAAAGTCATGAATAATGGTTTTATCTTTAGAGTAACCAAAGAAAACATTATCAAAAGCGACTTCACCTTTCACATGGTTAAGTTGACGTTTCTTATCAGAATCGTCTTCCATTTCTTCTTCGCCAAGGAAATCAAAGACACGTCCCATAGCGGCAATAGCTGATTGCAATTGGGTGAAGGCTTGAGCGATTTGAGAAAGGGGTTGTGAGAAGATACGCACATAAGTCATGAAGGCAACAACGTCACCCATGTTTAGGTCACCGTTGATAACTTTGACCGCACCAACGACACAGACCATAACGTAACCAAAGTTACCAATGAAAATCATCAAAGGCATCATAATACCTGATAAGAATTGTGATTGCCACATTGATTTGTAAAGGTTTTGGTTCAATTCTTTAAAGGATTCGCTCACTTCTTCTGCTGCATTGTAGCTTGTTATCACGTTATGACCAGAATAAATTTCTTCGACATAACCGTTAATGGCAGCTAGGTTATTTTGTTGGCGTTTGAAGAGGGGTTGTGAAGAACCTATAATCACGATCACCAAGACAAAGCCAATCAAGACAGAACCAATTGTAGTGAAGGCCATGCTGATGTTTGAATAGAACATCATGATGATTGAGCCAATCAACAACATCGTTGATGTTACCAGTGTTCCTAAACTTTGGTTAAGTGATTGGGCGAACAAATCGACGTCGTTTGTGACGCGTGACAAGGTATCCCCTTGGGCATGGCTATCGAAATAATTCAATGGCACATTATCAATCTTATCTTGGATAGCTCGACGCAAACGTTGTGAAAAACGTTGAACGATAGTGGCCACAGTGAAGTTTTGAATGTAACCCACAACAGCTGCAATCCCATACAAAATGGCCAAGGTCATCGCAATATGACCAATTTTATCCAAATCAATACCTGGAATCGTTCCAGTAGCTGTTGGTGTTAAGCCTTTGGTAATGGTATTGGTGATTTCTTTTAGCTTATCAGGACCGATAACCGTTACCGTGGCTGAAATACAAGCACCAATAACCGAAAGGAGAAATGGAAGTCTGAAACCTTTGATATAAGGTTTCAATTGACTATAGAAACTTGTTTTCTTTTTATTTTCCATTTTCTAATTCCTCCTTAGATAATTGTGAGTACGCAATTTCACGGTAAACTTCATTAGATGCCAACAATTCTTTGTGTGTTCCTTGACCAACCACACGGCCTTTGTCTAGAACAAGGATTTGGTCGGCGTCCATAATGGTTGCGATACGTTGCGCCACAATCAATTTTGTCATGTGACTTGTTTTTTCTCTTAATTGAGTACGTAAGATACGGTCTGTCTTGTAATCAAGAGCAGAGAAGGAATCATCGAAAATGATAATTTCAGGTTTACGCGCCAAAGCACGCGCAATCGCCAAACGTTGTTTTTGACCACCAGAGAAGTTTTGGCCGCCTTGTGATACAGGCGCTTTCAGTTGCCCTTCTTTGCGTTCCACAAATTCTCTACCTTGTGCCAAATCTAGTGCTTCCCACATTTGGCTATCATTTAGAGGAGATTCAGGGCTTTCACCCATGTCCATATTAGAAGCGATATCACCACTAAACAAGACAGCTTTTTGTGGAATATAACCGACAATATTATGCAAGGTATCGTGGTCATATTGGCGAACGTCTAAACCATCGACTTTAATCGTTCCTTCAGTAGCGTCATAGAAACGCGGAATCAAATTCACAAGCGTTGATTTACCTGAACCTGTAGAACCGATAAAGGCAACCGTTTCACCAGCTTTAGCTTTGAATGAAACGTGTTCCAAAACAGCTTCTGAAGTTTTGCTGTAACGGAAAGACACATTGTCAAATTCGATAGACCCTTTTTCAGTTGGTTGTTCTTTAGTAGCTTCAGGGTAAGCAATTGAGGTCTTAGTTTCTAGCACTTCATTGATACGACCAGCTGCGACAACCGCACGTGGCAAAATGAAGAAGACGACAATCATCATCATAAATCCCATAACGACTTGCATGGCATAAGATGAGTAAACGATCATATCAGAGAAAAGTCCGACTTTGTCATGCATGGCACCAGCAATTTTAGTTGGATCTTTTGGAATAGCCACATCTTCAATCAAATGTGCCCCAATCCAGTAAATGGCCAAAGTCATTCCGCTAGAGATTGCTGTCATGACTGGTGACAAGATAGCCATTGAACGGTTGATGAACAAGTTGGTATTGGTTACATCGTCATTGGCTTTGGCGAATTTGCCATCTTGGTAAGATTCGGCGTTGTAAGCACGAACCACACGAATACCAGTCAGCGACTCACGAGTAATACTATTCAATTTATCCGTTAATTTTTGGATAATACGTTGCTTAGGCATAACGACAATGAGTAGGAAGGTCAACATCAAGAACATGACTGCAACAGCGACAATCAATACCCAAAGCCATTCGTGGTTTTTATCGGCAATCTTCGTAATGGCCCAAATAGCCATGATAGGTCCTTTGGTAACCACCTGAATTCCCATGGTAAATACCAATTGAATTTGTGTGATATCGTTGGTTGTACGGGTTAAAAGACTTGGAATTGAAAATTTCTTGATTTCAGCATCAGAGAAATTCAAAACACTGTGGAAAATGTCATCTCGCAAGCTCGTACTAAAACTTGCCGCGATACGAGAAGCTAAAAAGCCGACAACAACAGCTGATAAGAAACTAGCAAACGATAGCAAAATCATTCGCATCCCTGGAGAATCAACATTCCAAGCGAAAATATCATCCGCCTTTGTCCCTTGCGTTGACAAGAGCTTGGTAATCGTTGACATGTAATCTGGGATTTTCAAATCAAGATACACATTTAAGCAAACGAATAAGATGGCAAAGACAAGCATGGTGATTTCCTTTGCCGTTAAACGTTTCAAAATTTTTAACATGCCTTACTCCTTATTTTTCTAAATTTTTTAAAGCTTGTTTAAAGACGCGAAAAGAGGTTCTCAAATCCTCTCGGCTAATCCCTTTTAACACTTGGTCATGCATTTCATCGTGAAATGCCTTGATAGCCTTCGCTTTTGATTCACCTAATTCTGTTAAAACAACTTGTTTGTAGCGCTTATCCACTTTTGATGGAATCACTTGGATAAAACCATTTTTTTCCATACGTTTAATCAAGTTACTCGTTACTGATTTGGAAATGTTTAACCGCTTTTCAATGTCTTTGATAAAGATTTCTTTTCCTTTATCCTCACAAAGATACATCACCGCAAATCCTTGTGGACCAGCTAGTTTTTCAATTCCGTACACCGCAGCAAGATGATTGACACGATTTTCCATCAAATTAATAAAATCCCTAAATTGTGAAAATGGATCTTTTGGGCGCATTGTCTCCTCACTTTCTAAGCATTTATAAGCACGATTTATTAACAAACAACATTATAGTTCTCATGGAAACCATTGTCAAGTGAAAACGTTGCTTTTTCACATTTTTTCAGAAAAAAAGAGCATGGCGCTCCACGCTCCTTCTTATTAGATGATAATCCCTTCCAAATGGTCAAGCTCATGCTGGCAAATTTGTGCTGGTAAACCTGTTAAGGCCAAGGTTTGACGTTGCCAGTACTTATCTAAGAAAGACACTTCGATGGTTTGGTAACGACGTGTCGGACGAGCCCCAGACAATGATAGGCAAGATTCTTTGGTATCAAATGGAATGGATTTGTTGAGCAAGACGGGATTGAACATCACCACATCTGCCACTCCCATATTCACAATAATCACACGCTTTATCACGCCAATCATATTGGCTGCCATGCCGATACACTGATCACGATTGGCTTCCAAGGTATCTTGCAAGTCCTGCGCTAAATACAAATCGTCTTTTGTAGCGTCTTCTGATTTTTGCGCCAAGAAAAAGGTGTCTTTTACAATCTCTTTAATCATGTTTTCTCCCATCGTTCTTTTATCCGATAGTATTATTATACCAAAAAAAGAGCCCACTAAGTGAGCTCTTTAGAGGTAGAATCGTCTGATTAAACGATACCTTGTGCTGACATGGCTTCAGCCACTTTAAGGAAACCAGCGATGTTGGCACCAACAACAAGGTCGCCTTCTGCACCAAATTCTTTGGCTGCTGCTGCTACGTTTTCGTAGATGCCTTTCATGATGTCATAAAGTTTGGCATCAACTTCTTCAAATGACCATGCTGTGCGTTGGCTGTTTTGAGCCATTTCAAGCGCTGATACGGCTACACCACCAGCGTTAGCTGCTTTGGCAGGACCAAATGACACACCTGCTTTTTGGAAGACTTCGATAGCTTCAAGCGTTGATGGCATATTAGCCCCTTCTGTAACAGCGATAACGCCATTAGCAACAAGGGTTTTAGCGTCTTCTTCGTTAATTTCATTTTGTGTTGCACATGGGAAAGCAAGGTCAGCTTTGATTGACCAAATTGAACCTTCACCTGCTGGTGTGAAAGTAGCACTTGGACGAGCGTCAGCGTATTTAACGATACGAGCACGTTCGACTTCTTTCAATTGTTTCAAGAGAGCAACGTCAATACCTTCTGGGTCGTAAACGTAACCTGATGAATCTGAAACGGCAACGACTTTAGCACCAAGAGATTGCAGTTTTTCAGTCGCGTAAATAGCTACATTACCAGAACCTGAAACGATAGCCACTTTACCAGCGAAATCTTCGCCACGTGCTTTCAACATTTGTTCTGCAAAGTAAACAGCACCATAACCAGTCGCTTCTGTACGGGCAAGCGAACCGCCGTAAGTCAACCCTTTACCTGTTAGAACACCTGTGTATTCGTTGCGAAGGCGTTTGTATTGACCGTAAAGGTAACCAATTTCACGTCCACCAACACCGATATCACCCGCAGGGACATCTGTATCAGCCCCAATGTGTTTGCTCAATTCTGTCATGAAGCTTTGGCAGAAACGCATGATTTCATTGTCTGATTTTCCTTTAGGGTCAAAGTTTGAACCACCTTTACCACCACCAATTGGTTGGCCAGTCAATGAGTTTTTGAAGATTTGTTCAAAACCAAGGAATTTGATGATTGATTGGTTAACAGATGGGTGGAAACGAAGACCACCTTTGTATGGACCAATCGCTGATGAGAATTGCACGCGGTAACCACGGTTAACCTGAACATGACCTTTGTCATCTACCCAAGGCACACGGAATGAAATGATGCGTTCTGGTTCAACCAAACGTTCGAGAAGATTTTCGTCAATGTATTTTGGATATTTATCAAACACGGGAACAAGTGATTCAAACACTTCTCCAACGGCTTGCAAAAATTCTGGTTCATGAGCATTTTGTGCTTTGACTTTTTCAAAGACACTTGTTACATAGGCTTTACCTGTTGTCATATCTATTCCTCCGGAATTTAGATTATAATCAAACAAAATGACTATATGAATATTATAAAGTTTTCTGAAAATTATTGTCAAGTATTTACGTTCTTTTTTGCATTCTCTTTACAAAAGAGACTTTAAAATCACCGAAAATCCAAATGATTGGCAAATAGTTGATATTCTTTAGCAGCTTCCTTTTCCTTTTGCTAAAAATATGGTACTATAAGGGTAACGAACGAGGAGGTCTTTTATGAAACGTCTTTCATTATGGTCAGGTGTGATTGCCTTGCTGATTGGGATTTGGCTTTTTGTCCGTCCTTTTACGACAACTGCTATGATTGGTTGGATTATCGCTTTTTTGGTCTTTATGTCAGGGTTAACCAGCCTCATCATGTACACCAATAGCGTCGAACGACAATTTTGGTACTTGTTGCAAAGCATCTTATCCATTGTGTTTGGGATTATTTTATTATCAAGTTCTGCCTTTTCACTCTCAAATGTAGTGGTTACGGTTGCTGCTTATTGGATTTTAATTAGTGGATTCCTTCGCTTGGTCGGTGGGATTCAAATGCGAAAAGCTGGTTTTTACGATGCCAATCGTTTCCTAATCTCTGCGATTTTGGCTATCTTCCTTGGTATTTTCCTACTCTTTAACCCAACATTGTCTGCGATTTTCATCGGACGTTTGACTGGGCTTTTGCTCATGGCAGTCGGCGCGTCAGGCATTGCCTTTTCATTCCGTATCTAGCCCCAAATACTTAAAAAGAACCTGTTAGTAGGTTCTTTTTTTATGTTTTTAACGATTGTCAATGGTTTCAGGATACAGGTCGTGATTCATCAAGCGGTACTCTACCATTTTTTCATACTTAGTACCTGGTTTACCATAATTAAAGTAAGGGTCAATCGACAAGCCTCCACGTGGGGTGAATTTTCCCCAAACCTCAAGGTAGCGTGGTTCCAAGAGCGCAATCAAATCCTTACCAATGGTATTGATGCAATTTTCATGAAAATCCCCATGATTGCGGTAGCTAAATAGGTAGAGTTTCAGCGATTTTGATTCCACGCAACGTTGGTCAGGAATATAAGAAAAGTAAATGGTCGCAAAATCTGGCTGGCCAGTCATAGGGCACAGCGACGTGAATTCAGGGCAATTGAATTTGATAAAATAGTCGTTATCGACATGGCGGTTATCAAAAGCCTCCAAAATATTTGGGTCGTATTCGTAAATGTAGTCTGTTTTTTGATTGCCAAAAGGGTTAAATCTTTCATTTCATCTGTTTTTGTCATGTTAGCTCCTTTTTAAACGCCTCGTTGGTTGTCATATAATAAGGTGTGTAATTGGGGCAAGACGCATACGCTTTGCCAATCTGGGTCTTTGGCCACACTATCCCATAGTTGCTTTAAACGAACCAATTGGTGCTCCACAATATTGCCACTAGCGTTTGGCTCGGGATTGCCTGCTGATAAATACAAAACATCAGGCTGGTAACGTTTTTGAATGGCTTTGGCAAAAGCCAAATCGGCTTCATCAAAGACAGGAATTTTAAAGGTAACTTGGTCTTTGTCTAGTTGTGACACAATAAAATCTAAGGTGTCCAATTGGACAGTCATCTGACTTGAAGGTGGTTTTGGGCTCAGAGTTACTTGGTTAATATCTTTTAACCAATCTTGCCAGCGAGAACCTTGCGTTTCAACAGCTAAGGTCACTCCTCTGGCTTTTAATTTAGCCACCAATTCTGCCATATTGGCTGCCAGCAAGCAAGGATTACCACCTGACAAGGTCACATAATCATATTGCCCCAGTTGGTCCAATGCAGCAATGACTTCATCAGCCGTCATGCGTCTAGGTTTTTCGGAACCATCCCAAGTAAAGGCAGAATCACACCAAGCACAGTGGTAATCACATCCTCCTGTTCGCACAAACATGGTCTTTTGCCCAATTGCTCGCCCCTCTCCTTGAAAGGTGGGACCAAAAATCTCAAGAATGGGTAGTGTCAGCGGTCGTTTCGACATCCTTATCCCACTCCCTTCTAAATTCTGCAAAAGAGGTTGGCGTTTCATACAGACGCACAGATTCTAGTCTTATATCGCGTTCTGTCGGCAAATGGGTCTGAACTTGTTTGAAAATCCAGTACACCATGTTTTCTGCTGTTGTGTTCATGTAAGGCAAACTTTCGTTGAGGTAACGGTGGTCGAGATAGGGTTCCAAGTGCGTTTTGTAAATGGCTTTCAAATCCCCAAAATCCACCGCCATGCCACGATGGTCTAAAAAACCTGATACCGCTATTTGCAAGTGATAGGTATGTCCGTGTAGGGCTTTGCATTTCCCCTCATAGTCAAATAAATGATGGGCAGCATCAAAGGTAAATTCTTTAGATACGCAGACACGGCGAGGGCAATAAACCAAAGATTCACCCGTTGGGGTTTTTACTTCTGTTGGTATTTGAAACATTAAGCCTCACCTCTTCTAGCCAGATATTGCTCTAGGCCTGCTTGGCGAAGGTGGCAGGCTGGGCATTCCCCACAACCACTACCTTTGATACCGTTGTAGCAAGTCAAGGTATGGTCACGCACGTACTCAAATTTTCCTAGTTGGTCAGCCAATTCCCAGGTTTCTGATTTATCCAGCCACATCAAGGGTGTCTGAATAACAAAATCATAAGCCATAGCCAAATTCAAGGTCACGTTGAGGGATTTGACAAAGGAATCGCGACAATCAGGATAACCTGAAAAATCCGTTTCGCAAACACCTGTCACAATGTCAGTAATCCCAAGCCCTTTCGCAAGAACTGCAGCAAAAGATAAGAACAAATGATTTCTGCCATCCACAAATGTATTTGGCAGGTCATCCTCAGGATTTTCAATTGCAATGTCGCGTGTCAGCGCATTTTCTGTTAATTGTCCCAACAAAGACATATCCAACAAGTGGTGCTTGACCCCTTGTTCTTTGGCAATCTGCTTTGCGACTTCAATTTCTAAACTGTGTCGTTGACCATAATTAAAGGTTACTGCTTCAACGTGTTCGTAGTGTTTTAGTGCCCAAAATAAACAAGTGGTGGAGTCTTGTCCCCCCACTAAAAACAACAAGGGCTGATTGGCGTTTCATGTCCATTCTCCTCTATCTTTTCTAAGATATTTGGGTCAAAAAAAGCCCCTATGAAAAAGTCCATAGGAGCGCTAATATCAGTCATAGAGCTGGTTTTTTTTAGCGATGGCTTTTCCCAAACATCGTTATAATAACAGTATCTATGATAACATCTTTCAAGCAGATATTCAATGGGGATTGTCAATTAACTGCTCTTGCTAAATTGACTGTTGTACAAGTCATAGTAGAAACCTTTGGCGGCAAGTAGGCTTTCATGGTTTCCTTGTTCGATAATTTGACCGTTATTTAACACCAAAATCTTATCAGCCTCTTGAATCGTTGACAAACGGTGGGCAATGACAAAGCTAGTGCGTCCTTCCATCAAATTCGTCATGGCTTTTTGTATAAGCAATTCCAAGCGTGTATCAACTGATGAAGTCGCTTCGTCCAAGATAAGAATTTTAGGGTTAGCGAGCAAGGCACGCGCAATGGTCAACAATTGTTTTTGCCCCAAGGAAACGTTGGTTGATTCTTGGTTCATCTCCATGTTGTAGCCACCTGGCAAGGTCCGAATGAAATGGTCAACGTTGGCAGCCTTGGCAGCCGCAACAATTTCCTCATCCGTCGCCTCTAAATTACCAAAGCGAAGGTTTTCCTTAATGCTAGCCTCGTAGAGCCAAGCGTCTTGCAAAACCATTCCAAATTGTTTGCGGTATTCTTGACGAGAGAGATTACGAATATCATGCCCGTCGATTTTGATAGAACCACCAGTCACATCGTAAAAACGCATCAAAAGGTTAATCAAGGTCGTCTTACCAGCACCTGTCGGACCAACGATGGCAACCATTTCACCTGGTTTGACCTCCAGATTAAAGTTTTGAATCAAAGGCTTGTCTGCAACATATTGGAAAGACACATTTTCAAAGCTGACTTGTCCTGTCAAATCATGTGTCAAATGTTCTGTGACTTGTGACACTTCATCAGGTTCATCCAACACTTCAAAGATACGGTCTAAAGATGATTTGGCACTTTGAAGAACGTTGGCTAGCTGAGTGATGGTTTGGACGGGTTGGCTAACTTGCCAAACGTATTGCACAAAGGCCTGCATATTACCAATTGTCAAAGTTCCTGAAAGCACTTGAAGGGCACCAATTGCTGCGATAATCAAGTAAGCCATATCTGAAATGGCACTAAGCACAGGCATCATTATCCCTGAAATAAAGCTGGCTTTAAAGCCGACTTCTTGCAAGTTTTGCGTAATCTCACGGAATTCCTCACTTGAAATTTCTTCACGTCCGTACAACTTCAAGACATTAAAACCTGTTAGATTTTCTTGAACAAAACCATTCATATCACCAAGAGCATCGGCTTGTTTCTTGAAATAAGGTTGCGATTTTTTCAAGATGAACTGAGCACTGACATAAGTGATTGGAATCATGACAATCACAATCATCGCCAATTGCCAGTTGAGGTAGAGCACCATAGCAATAACCAAAATAATGGTTAAAAAGGCATTGATAATCTGCAAGAAACTTTGTTGAAGGGCATTTGAAACGGTTTCGATATCCGATGTGAAACGCCCCAAGACATTCCCAAATTGTTGATTATCAAAGTAAGAAACGGGGATTTTATTAATTTTTTCACTCAAATCATGACGCAAATCACGGATACTATTTTGCACCGCATTGGTCATAAAGTAGTTTGACCCATAACTGCCCAATTCGTAAAGCAAGCCGCGCAGGAAGTAGAGCACCAAAATCACGCCAATGTAGGTGGTATTGATGTGCGCACCTGGAATCCCTTTTGCCATATCGATGAGGTTAGCTGTCAATTCGGTGATAGCCAAACCGAGAACAAAAGGTTCTAGCACGCTCATCACACTACTGAGCACTTTTAGGAAGATGGCAAAAAAGAGCGCTCCTTTATAATGCCTAAGGTAATCCCACAAGCGTAGAAAAGCATTACGTTGTTTCATCCTTATTCTCCTCCCATTTCATCCATATTTTTCAGTTGGGAATTGGTAATTTCACGATAAATGTCATTGGTTTTCATCAATTCATCGTGTGTACCACGTCCAACAATTTCACCATTATCCAAGACAATGATGTGGTCTGCGTCCATGATGGTTCCGATACGTTGTGCCACAATCAAAACTGTCGCATCTTGCGTGACTTCTTTCAAGCGTGCACGTAATTGCGCATCGGTTTTATAGTCCAAAGCAGAGAAAGAGTCGTCAAAGATGTAAATATCTGGTTTTTTGACCACCGCACGCGCAATAGACAAACGTTGTTTTTGACCACCTGACAAGTTGCTTCCGCCTTCTGCAAGGTGGGTTTGGTAACGCTCGTCCTTGTTTTCGATGAAGTCTTTCGCCTGAGCCACTTCCGCCGCTTCTTGCAATTCAAAAGTGCTGGCATCCACTTTCCCATATTTAAGGTTTTCCTCGATCGTTCCTGTAAAGAGCAGCGCTTTTTGTGGAATGAAGCCGATTTTTTGACGCAAGGCCTTGAGCTGGTAATCGCGAACGTCCACGCCATCCACCAAAATACGGCCCAAAGACACGTCATAAAAACGTGGAATCAAATTAACCAAGGATGATTTTCCAGAACCTGTCGAACCAATAAAGGCAACCGTTTCACCTGGCTTGGCTTTAAAGGAAATGTCTTTTAGTACTGGGCTTTCGGTTTCTCCAGGATAAGCAAAAGTGACCTTGTCAAATTCTAAATAACCTCTCTTATCAGTTGTTGTCACGCCATTTTCATTTGGATTGATCGAAATAGGCATATCCATCACTTCTGTGATCCGTTCGCTAGAAACCACGACTTTGGGATACATGGTAAAAAGATTAGCAAACATCAAGAAAGAGAACAAGGCATGGAAACTGTACTCGATAAAGGCAACCAAATCACCAATTTGTAGATTTCCTTTACCAAGCGGATTAAGGGCAAACCACACAATAGCCACAATCATAGCAACAATAATTTGCACAAATAAAGGTTCTGTCAAACCTGTGAGCTTGAACAAGCGACTTGAAATATCCTTGTATTCTTCGTTTTTTTGGTCAAAACGTTCTTCTTGGAATTCTTCACGAGCAAAGGCGCGGATAACACGCAAGCCTGTGAGGTTTTCACGAACATACTGGTTGATTTTATCCAGCGTTGCTTGTTGTTTTTCAGATAATGGTCGTGTCTTAACAGCAACGTAATAGACAACCAAAATCAAAAGGGGAATAGCAACAGCGACAATCCAAGCCAAAGATGGGCTGGTGATTAAAATCATGGCCACACTGAAAATCATCATCAAAGGTGTCACCACCCCGATACGCAACGATTGTTCAGCAAACTGCATCAAAATAAAGGCGTCACTGGTAATCCGAGTCACCAGCGAAGACACCCCAATTTGCTCGTACTCATAATGCGAATATTCTTGCAATTTGTCATACATATCATTACGCATATCTTTAATCATGTTTGTCGTGATTTTCCCAGCCGCATAAGCTAAGGTAATTCTACCAATCACCCCAATAACAACAATCGCAAACATAATCATTGCCCAAAAGTAAACTTGCTGTCGGTCGTTTGCCGTTATCCCTTGGTCAATCATACGCGCCAAGGCTGTTGGCAAACCAAGGTTAACCAAGACAAATGCCAAGGCACCAAAGACGTCCAAAACAAGCCATTTGGGATATTTTTTCAAATAAGTCCAGATGAGTTTCATAGCTCTTATCCTTCCTCTTTTATTTTTCCTTCAACAGCACTCTAGCAAGCAAACGTATGAACGTTTACTCGGCTAAGTCACTTAAATACTCATAACGTTCGTATTTTTCCAGCAAGGTTTCATTGGCAGCATCTAGCGAGCGTTGCAGTTCTGCTAATTTGCCATAATCGCTGGCATTTTCTTGCATTTGAGTTTCGATGGTTTCGATGTCTTCTTCTAATTTGGCAATCTCATCTTCGATGGTTTCCCATTCTTGTTTTTCAAAGTAAGACATGCGTTTTTTCTTCGTTTTTTCTTTTTCTGCTTTGGGTGCAGCTGCCTTCTTAGCTTGCTCAGTCGCTGCATTTTCTTCAAAAGCCTCTTCGTCCAAATAATCGGTGTAATTACCGAAAAAGGCACGCACTTGACCATTTTCAAAAGCGAGAATTTTATTGGCTACTTTGTCAAGGAAGTAGCGATCGTGGCTCACTGTGATAACAGGTCCCGAAAATGTTTGTAAGAAATTTTCAAGAATAGTCAAAGTTGCAATATCAAGATCATTAGTCGGTTCGTCAAGTAACAAGACATTAGGCTTTTCAATCAAAATCTTAAGCAGATACAAGCGCTTCTTTTCACCACCTGATAATTTTGAAATCAAGGTTCCGTGTGTTGAGCGAGGGAATAAAAATTGCTCCAGCAATTCCGTGATGCTCGTTGTCCCAACGCTCGTTTTCACCTCATCTGCTACTTCTTGCAGGTAGTTAATCACGCGTTTATTCTCATCTATGTCTTTTATCAATTGCGAGAAATAACCAATTCGGACGGTTTCCCCAATGTCCAGTTGACCGCTAGTTGGCTGCAAATCACCATTGATAAGGTTGAGTAAGGTTGACTTTCCAACACCATTGTCACCCACAATCCCAATACGGTCCTTGTTTTGCACCAACAAATTAAAGTCCTGCAAAATTGGTTTATTGGGGTAAGCAAATGAAACATCCTTAAATTCGATAACCTTTTTACCAATACGGCTGGTTTCAAAATGAATTTCCATTTCGCTGGACTGCTTAGTACCTGATAAATCAGCTTTTAAGTCATTAAAACGATTGATACGGGCTTGTTGCTTGGTTGCACGTGCTTGCGGCTGAGTCCGCATCCAGGCTAATTCTTGCTTGTAAAGTTGTTTTTTCTTATGCAAGGTTGCTGCATCACGCTCATCTTGCTCCGCACGCAAGCGCACATAATCTTGGTAATTTCCCTGATATTCCGTCAATTGACTATCAGCCAACTCAAGAATACGCGTTGCCACATTATCCAAGAAATAGCGGTCGTGGGTGATAAAGAGCACGGTTTTCTTGCTGTTCTTCAGAAATTGCGTCAACCAAGCAATGGTATCAATATCCAAGTGGTTGGTTGGTTCGTCCAATAACAATAAGTCCGCATCATTCAAGAGGACCTGAGCCAATTGCACACGGCGACGGAGCCCACCAGACAAATCACCGACTTTTTGCGACAAATCATGCAAGCCTAACTTGGTCAAGACCGTTTTGACTTCGCTTTCAATGGTCCAAGCATCAAGAGAATCCATTTCTGCCATGACTTTTTCTAGCTGAGCTTGGTTGGATTCGTTATAGTCTGCCATCAATTGCTCATAGGTTTTAATCAAAGCCATTTCCCGCAAATCAGATGATAACACCGTGTCCAAAATCGTTTTGTTATCATCAAAATCAGGTTCTTGGGTCAAATAAGCGATTTTATAACCATTTTTAGCTGAAAATGGAGAAACATCTCCATCAAAACCAAGTCGACCTGAAATCACATCCAGCAGCGTCGTTTTACCTGTTCCATTGACCCCAATAATCCCAATACGGTCATAATCGTGCATGATAAAGGAAATATCACGAAAAACCGTCTTGTCACCGACTGATTTTGTTAAATGTTCTACAATAAAGTCACTCATTTACTCGCCTCTCTAATCCATTCCAGAATCGCTGCTTTATCGTTGGCCAACTCGCCTAGTACAATCGCGTCCTCAACCTGTTTCAAGGTACGTCCTAGGTCTGGTCCTGGTTTATAAGCCATTTCTTTGATTAAAATGCTACCATTAACCACAATTTCATGCTTGTCATGAATAGTCAATGCCTCGTCCAAACGCTCGATGCGCTCAATATCAACTGGCAAGCCAAACCCAATTCGTAAATCCTCAGCCTGCTCAATCAAATCTTTTCCATAACGATAAACCTGTTTTTTATCCAGAGAAGATTGCAAACGCGCACGGTAAATAGTCACAATGGTTTCAACATCTTTCTGAAACTGCGTTGACGTTTTCCAAGATCTCAAGAAAGCACGACTATCGGTAATGTCTAGGGACAATAGCAGAGCTGCCCAAGCTTGCTCAGAGCTTTTGAAATGATAGTCCTCAGCCAAATGATCCAACAAGCCTTGTAGATTTTCATGTGCTTCTTCCAAATGTGGCAAGTATTTTTGGGCCTGACTGGCCAACATAGCTGTAATCCCTTTTCGCCAAAACGGTGCCAACAAAAGCTTATCAAATTCAATAAAAGAGCGCTCTACTGAAATTTTTTCAAGCAAAGGTGCATGAGAGGCCATAGCAGCAAAGGTATTTGCTTCAATGTTAAAATCAAGGCTGGCTGCAAAACGAAAACCACGCATGATGCGCAAAGCATCTTCGTTAAAACGTTCAGCAGGGTTTCCTACTGCTCGCAAAAGCTTGGCTTTCAAGTCAGCCAGACCATCAAATTTATCAATCACATTTCCTTCGTCGTTCAAGGCAAAGGCATTTACTGTAAAATCACGGCGTTTCAAATCTTCTTCCAAGGAACGCACAAAGGAAACGCTGCTCGGTCTGCGGTAATCCACATAGACATCTTCTGTTCGGAAGGTGGTGATTTCATATTCACCACTATCTTCTAATACCAAGACCGTCCCATGCTCAATCCCGATATCAATCGTCCTAGCAAAGATGGTCTTGGTTTCCTCAGGATAAGCACTAGTAGCAATATCCACGTCATGAATAGGACGATTGAGGAGGGCATCACGCACACTTCCTCCAACAAAATAGGCCTCATAACCAGCTTCACGAATTTTCTTTAAGATAGGTAAAGCCTCCTGAAATTCAGAAGGCAAATTATTTAATTTCATAATAATTTTTCCAAACCATAAACGAGTTTATCTCGTTTTACAACTGCTCTTACTCCAATATTAACACCACTCATGAAGGATTTGCGGTCGTACGAATCATGACGCAAGGTCAATCCTTCGCCCTGAGCCCCAAAAATCACTTCTTGATGCGCCACCAAACCAGGTAGACGCACACTGTGAATGCGGAAGCCATCAAATTCAGCACCACGCGCACCCTTAAGGCTTTCCACCTCATCAGCTGCCCCTTGTTGCTTAGGCTGGCGAACTTCACGAATCAATTCTGCCGTTTTAATGGCTGTTCCAGACGGTGCATCCTTTTTATTGTCATGGTGCAACTCAATAATTTCAAGATCAGGGAAGTATTTGGCTGCTTTAGCCGCGAATTCCATCAGCAAAATAGCTCCAATGGCAAAATTAGGCGCAATCAAACCACCGATTTTTTTGTCTTCAGACAGGGCAATCAATTCTACGATTTCATCTTCTGTAAATCCAGTTGTCCCAACCACAGGAGCAAACCCATGTTCTAAAGCAAAGCGGGTATTGTCATAAGCCACGGCTGGTGTGGTAAAGTCAATCCAAACATCCGCATCAAAGCCAATAAGCTGTGATTTATCTGTAAAAACAGGCACCCCATCTACCTCAGTGTCCTTCGCAAATGGGTCTAACAAGGCTGACAAGATAAGGTCTTCATCTTCTTTGACCATATTCACAGCCGCAGAACCCATTCTCCCTCTGAAACCTGCAACAATAACTTTAATCTCCAAAATAGTCCTCCCCTAACATTAAAACGTTTTAAACAATTGGCGTGAAACCAAAGGCAACAGCACCTTCACCTAAGTGAGTCGCAATAACAGCATCAAAACCAACAATTTCAAGTTGGTGGCCGAAATGATTGTCACACAAGGTTTGGTAGAAATGTTGCGCTTTTTCTTCAGCACGCGTATGGATAATAAAGACTTCGTACTGACCATTTGCTGTCTTTTCTGTCAAGACTTCTACAAGACGCTTGATGGCTTTTTTCTCTGTTCTCACCTTTTCAAACACTTCGATAGTGCCGTCGTTAAAGTAGAGAATTGGCTTAATGCTCAACAAATTACCAATCAAAGCCGAACCATTTGACAAACGTCCGCCCTTTACCAAGTGATTCAAATCATCAACCATGATAAAAGCACCTGTTCCATCAATTTGTTGCTGCAATTTCTCTAAAATAGCCTCAAAAGCAAGTTCTTCCTCTCCCCATTTTAAAAGGTTCTTCACCATGCAGCCAAGCGGTGCTGACGTAATCTTACTGTCTGGAAAGGCAATCGTCAGTTCTGGGTGGTCTTCAATAAAAAATTGAATGTTTTGCCAAAAGCCTGAGATACCAGAAGATAAGAACAAGCCAATCACGTGTGTATAACCGTCTGAAACCAGCTGCGTTAAAATCTCATCCAATTTGGCTAAACTTGGCTGACTTGTGTGTGGCAGCGTTGGAGAATGGGCCATGCGATGGTAAAACTCATCTAAGCTCAAGTTTTTCCCTTCCACATAGGTTTCCCCTTCAAACGTAATAGGAATATCTAAGATAAAAAGATTTTCTTTTTGCTTGATATCATCCGACAAGACAGCGGTTGTATCAGTAATAACTGCTAATTTCATTAATTTCTAAACTCCAATTTCACTCCAGGACGGTCTAAAGCAATCTCAGTGACTTCGTAGGTTAAGCGTTGAACCATGTCTAATAATGGCGCTGCTAACGTTTCAACTTCTCCTCTTTCAAATTCACTTGGCTCGTTCACAATACGGTTTTTGATGTGAATCATTTGTGAAACTACGCCACTAATGACAAATTCTTCCTTCACAACCATAAATTGCAAGACAGCCACAATAGATGTCTGGTTATTTTCGGTATCTTTATTAACTAATTGAAAAGTAACCTCAAAGTTTGTCTTTGGGGTACCATTTTTTTCTTCCCATTTTAAATTTCTAGCATCATAATGATATTGGTTAACGAATTCTTTTTCCCGTACTAATTCCATGATAGTCTCCTCATTGCATATCATTTTCATTATAGCATATCTTGAGCAGTTTTAAAAGAGAGGAAAGCACGAACCTTCTTGTCCGTGCCTTGCTCTCTTTTAATTGCTACTGCTTGCCGAATGGTTCTTGTCAGCTGACATCCGTTGTTTCAAGATTTCTTGGAAACTTTGCCCTTCTTGGTAAGCTGTTTCCATGGCACGCCCATGCCTGAAATTACTGATAAATTCCAAAAGTGGCATGAGAATGTAAATGTAAACCCCGATTGTGTTGAAACAAAGGGAAATAGCCAGCAGAACAATATCTGCCACTAGGCTACCAATTGCTCTACGATTAAGCCAATCGTTGAACATTTGAATGGCCTCTTCATCCTTATCAGGTAAATTTTTCACGGCCTTCATGGCTAATTCGTAGGTCATGCAATTGACCAAAACGCTAGTCAGCAGATTAATGCCCCCAAAAAAGAGAATGCCAACCCATCGGACGTCAAATTCAACCAACATTTTAGTGGCTAATGGGAAAAGGGCCAAAATAGCGTGGGCAATAACGTCCATCAAAAATGTCCGAAAAGTCGTCTTGTCCGTTGCTCGCATGGCTTGAAAACGGCGGTACCAAAAATTAATGATGATAATAAAACTCAGCAAAAACAAGGCAACTTGCTCAAACAAATGCGGCAAGCCCTTCATGCTGGATGGAATGGAAATTTCCAATACTAAAATAGTCATCACAATCGCGATAATAGCATCGCTTAAGGTATCAAAACGGTCTTTTAATAATTTCATTGTCTTTTTCCTCTTTGTTACCTATTCTAACACAAAAAAGAAAAGGATGGTAGGTGAAACAAAAATTCCTCTACTCTCGTGAGTTTCCCAAATATTTTTCTAGCAACACTAACTGAACTTCCGAAATACCATTGAAATCCGTTGAAACAATCCCGATTTCTGTGTAGCCATGCTTTTTATACATGGCCTGAGCGACTTCATTTTTGGCATTCGTGTCGAGTCTAAGTTCAATGCAACCTTGCTCCAACGCATAGTTTTCATAAAACTCAAGAAAGGCTTTGCCATAGCCCTTCCCTGCACTTACAGGTGAAATAACTAGGGTGTGCAGGACACAGACTTGCTCATCAGAAACCCTATGCTTCCAGTTTCCTTGATTATAAATGTCCACTTGTAGCTTGTTTATGATGGCCGTTCCATATAGTGTGCCATTTTCTTCAAGCACAAATAAATCCTCTCGTTTTAATGCTGCTTCTGCCGTAGCACGAACAGGATAAATCCCTCTGACCCAGCCAATGTCTTGTTTATTTTCTTCTTCAGCCGTGTGAATGGCATCGTATAACTTTTCCACAGCATCGATATCATTTTCAGTCGCTTTTCTAATCTTCATCCTAACACCATCCCTTTCCATTACATGCTTCAAACGTAAGTCCATATCACTTATTATAACATGACTTTTCGCACATAAAAAATACCCTCGCAATCAAGGGAAAACTGTTAAAACTTTTTAGATTTTCTTGGATAAGTTCTTGCAATTCAAGCAAATCTTCTTTTGTGGCATTACTACGAATAAAACCACGAGCCGTTGACCGCTTAGTCATGTCATCTCTGCGTTCTAATCATAAGACATAACAAAGTAGGCCAATAAGATTGTGATGATTAAATCAATCGTGCTTAACACGTCAAAACCTTGCAAAACTGATAACATAGCATGCAAGACTAACAAAATAACGACTAGTGTTTTAAATCTTTTCATTGTTTTTTTATCCCTAACTTGATATACTAGAACCAAAGCCAAGTCGTGAAGCACTTTCCCCACGCTTAGCGTTAAATTATTTGTTTAAGAAGATTTTGACAAGACTGATGATCTCTTTTAGAATCTCGAGTTTTATCAGTAAAATTGCTAAATCTACTTTTTTGTTTCCTTTTTTCTAAGTGTTTATTAACTCATTTTTCTTAAAATAGTTGTGCCACTATAAGAATCACTGTCAAAACAACATCTACAATCAATAAACCTTTGATTAAGTTGTTCAATTTCATTTGCATTATTACCATTTTTAGCTTAAAATAACAAGACAAGTGAGTGAGGTTTCTCACCTCACCTGTCATGTTTCTAGAAGCATTTAAGCAACTCGATTATCTTGTATAGGATATCCAACACTAATAAGATTATTCCTAACTTAAGATTTAATCGTTCTAGCTTTTTCGTTTCTTTTTGTTGCCTGCGTTAGCACCAACAAACGACAGCTAATATTGAATTCCTTTCATTGCCATTTCATCACAGACTTGGCATTTTTATTTTTCAAAAAAATTGACAAGAGCGATGATTTCTTTGAGTATCTCAAGTTTTTAGCGTCTTGTCAATCTTTTTTTGGTTATAAGCTAATTGGTATCGTAGTCAGTGAGGTGGTATTCTTCGATGATTTGATTGAGCTTGTCCCCGTAGGAAGTGTCGGTAGCATAGACACCTGTTAAAGCTGCCGTGGCATCTTGGTAAGAATTGGTATTGGATTTTCGGACGCCTGCATAGATATTTTTTTGAAGAAATTGGGCATAATCTTCCAAAGATTCCATGGGATTATCATAAGAGCGAAAGGCGGCATCAATGGTGTAGGCATTGCCATTGCCGTCATCTTCCCAAGTTTGCATGGTAACGGACTTGCCATTGTAATCGCCCTTGATACCAAAAAAGTTGTAATTTGGGGCTTGACTGAGGGCGGATTGCCCACTATTAGACTCTAAAATGGCCTGCGCAATCATCACAGAAGCATACAAATCATTTTGAGCCGCAATGTAGCGAGCATCTTCACCAATGGTTTGAATGAAAGTCTGGGTGTCTTGGCTGGGTGTTTCTAAGTTCGCCGTATCCGCAATGGCTATGCGATGCAGTTCTTGATAATACCGCTGTCCAAAAAAGACCGCACTAAATAGAGCTGCCAAAGCAATGGCCGTTTTTAGCAAACCCTTTGGCATTTTTGATGAGCGACGTTTGCGACGTCGTTTTTTTCTGCGCTTTTGGCTTGGGTATTTTCTCGCTTTTTTTGCCATGACTCTCCCCCTTTCTCAAAACTAGATACCAGTATATCAAAACTCCTTTAAAAAAGACAAAAAAAGAAAGCCTTTTGACTTTCTTTTTACGATATGACTAACTGCTTTTGCTCCACTTTTTGATGAATGTAATCAACCAACTCTACCGTCAAATCATAACGCATAAATGGCGTAATCAAGTAAATGCCATTAAAGTGTTCTAAGGCTCGGTCAATCAAGCGTTTGCTCTCTTCCAAAGCAAGTTGTTGACACGTTTCCTTGTCGCCTTTCACCGCTTCTAATTTAGCTAAAAATGCTTCTGACAATTGAATACCTGGAACCTCATTGTGCAAGAAAATCGCATTATTGTAGCTGGTAATGGGCATGATACCGACAAAGAAAGGCGTTTCATAGTCTTTTGTCAAATCAGCCAATTCTTCAAAAATATCGGCATTGAAAATGGGTTGTGTGATGAAATAATCAGCACCAGACGCGATTTTTCGCTCAATCAAGCGTCCGCAACGCGACAAATTTTTGACATTGGGATTGAACGCCGCTGCTGCTGTGAAATTGGTTGCTTTCTTAACACTAGCACCACTGTAACCTTGCCCATGGTTCAATTGCTGAATTAGCTCTAGTAATTTAAAACTGGTGGCATCATAAACGCTAGTCGCTCCAGGAAAATCGCCAATTTTAGACGGGTCCCCTGTAATGGCTAACACATTATCAAATCCTAGCACATTCATTCCCAACAAACGCGACTGCAAGCCAATCATATTGTGGTCACGACAGGATAGGTGCAACAGAAAAGGTGTAGCAATTTCATTTTTCAACAATGAAGCTAAGCTGACATTGCAAATGCGGGTTTTGGCTAGGGAGTTATCCGCCAAGGTAATGGCCGAAATACATGCCGCATCCAAAGCCTTGACCCCTGCTGTGAACTTGCTGATGTCAAGCGTTTTGGGAGGGTCAAGTTCAGCAATAATAGTCACTTCTCGTTTGACCCTATCTACCAAGGTTTCTGATGATTTGACCCTTTTGATAAGCTCTGCCTCTTCCACCATCGGCGTGACAAATTTCTTCTCGACAGGTTTTAGACCTTTAATGGCACACTTGACAGCTCTGATATGGTCTGGTGTTGTCCCACAACACCCTCCAATCAGGCGTGCCCCTTCTGCCACAAGAAGCTCTGCACTTTTACCAAAATAATCCGCATTCTGACTAAAACCATAATGACCGCTGCCATTATCATCCTCAAAAGATAGCAGGCTGGCATTGGGATAAACCGACAAATAGGACTGGGCAAATAAGGGCACTTGCTTGAGGGATTTAATCATGTGGTAGGGACCAAGGTGGCAATTTAAGCCAACAATATCCGCTCCCAGCATGACCAAAGTCCCCAATAATTCCACCAAGGGGCGACCATTTTCCGTAATCCCCGCCTCATGAAGAGCGATATTGGTGATAATCGGGAGGTCTGTTAGCGGTCGAACGGCTTTTAGCACTTCGATGATTTCTTCTTCATCGTAATACGTTTCAAACAATAAACCATCAATTTGCTTGGTTTCTAACAAGTAACCCACTTGTTCGAGGGTTTCTTCAATGATTTCATCAAGCGTTAAATCACATTGTTTCAGACCACGGAGAGCACCAACGGTTCCGAGGACAAAAGCGTCCTCGCCCGCTGCTTTTCGTGCCAATTCAACACCAGCTTGGTTGATGGCTTTAACCTGTTCATCATAGCCATAACCTTTTAGACGGTGGCGTTTCGCCGCATAAGTATTGGTTTGAATCACATCTGCTCCCGCCTCCAAATAAGCTTGGTGAATCGCAGAAATATTGTCTGGGTGTGTCAGATTATAGGCTTCGTAGCAATTGTCAAGACCATTGGCATAAAGCAGTGTCCCCATAGCGCCATCCGCTACTAGAATATCGGTTTTTAAACATTCTAATAATCGTGACATAGCCTCCCCCTTCTTATTTGCCGTATTTTGCTCGAACCTCTTTAGTTGCTGCTACCAAAATCTCAAGAGCGGAAATGGTTTCAGGTTCACGGCGCGTTTTCAAACCACAATCAGGGTTAACCCAGAATTGTTCAAGTGACAATTGACGCAATGGGCGTTCAATATTGGCAATCACTTCTTCTTTGGTTGGAACGCGTGGCGAATGAATATCGTACACCCCAAGACCAATACCAAGCGGATAGACCGCTGTTTCAAATGATTCAATCACATCACCGTGGCTACGACTCGTTTCAATAGAAATCACATCAGCGTCCAAAGCGCGAATAGAATCAATGATTTCACTAAATTTTGAATAGCACATATGCGTGTGAATCTGCGTTTCATCTTTCACTGATGACGTAGCGATGTGGAAGGCGTGAACAGCATCGTCCAAATAAGCTTGTTGCTTGCTCTTACGAAGTGGCAAACCTTCACGAAGCGCAGCCTCATCCACCTGAATAATAGCAATGCCAACATCCTCAAGCAGCTTAATTTCATCTTTAATAGCCAAACCAATTTGATTAAACAAATCCGCACGCGAAATATCTGAACGTTCAAATGACCAGTTGGTAATAGTGATTGGGCCAGTTAGCATCCCTTTCACTGGACGATCTGTCAGGCTTTGCGCATAAACCGTTTCCTTGACCGTCAATGGCTGAATGTGTTTAACATCACCATAGATAATTGGTGGCTTAACCGCACGTGAACCATAAGATTGCACCCAACCATACGCAGTTGTTGTGAAACCAGCTAATTTTTGGCCGAAGAATTCCACCATGTCCACGCGCTCAAATTCACCGTGCACCAAGACATCAATATCCAAATCCTCTTGAATCTTAATCCAACGCGCAATTTCAGATTGAATGAAGTTTTCGTATTCCGCATCTGAAATATCCCCACGTTTCCAAGTCAAACGCGTACGGCGAACTTCAGGCGATTGTGGGAAAGAACCAATGGTTGTGGTTGGCAAAATCGGCAAATCTAGTTTATCTTGCTGCACCTGACGACGAACCTTGTAATCCACGCGCTCAGTCACCACATCATCCAAGTTTTCCAAGGTCACATTACGGAAATCTGCAGCTTGCAAGGCATTAAAATCCGCAACGTGCTTGGCATAAGCCTCAGATGGTTTACCCTCCACATGTTGGCTCAATAACTGAATTTCCTGTAATTTTTCATCCGCAAACGCCAAACCATTTTTAAGAACAGGTTCTAACTCTGTTTCGTTTTTAGTGGTTACAGGTACATGAAGCAATGAACAAGATGGCTGAATCACAAAGTTTCCAACCTTAGCTTGAAGGTTTGCTAGCAATTCTGACGTTTTGACAAAATCACTCGCCCAGACGTTACGACCGTCAACCACACCAGCAAAAACTTCCTTATCAGCAAAATAACCAGCGTCAACAGCTTCTAGATTTTCCTCCAAACCATGCACAAAATCAAGGCCAAATGCAGCCACTGGCAAGTGTGATAACTCCTTAGCATCAATCAAGGCTTCAAAATAAGTTTGGAAAATGAGTTTAGCCTCAGGTACTTCCTTGGCAAAATAAGCATAAACCGATTTAGCTGCTTCTAGGAGGTCATCGCCTTCATCAGTCACAAAAATGGGCTCATCCACTTGGATGTAAGTCGCTCCTGCTTCCACCAATTCTGTAAAGACTCGTTTGTATAAAGGCAACAATTTTTTCACAGCAGCGGTAAAATCGCTGACTTCTGATGACAAGGCCACATAGGTAATTGGCCCTGTGATGACTGGTTTCGCCTTGTCGCCGATAACTTCTCTGGCCTCCAAGTACAAGTCCAACAAACGGGTATTTGTCAAATGCGGCTGAACACCAGACCACTCTGGCACAATGTAATGGTAATTGGTGTTAAACCATTTTTTCATTGAAGAAGCCACATTGTCTTGATTGCCACGCGCAATCGCAAAATACAAATCTAAATCGATGTACTCATCAGAGAAACGCTTTGGAATCACGCCAAATTGCACTGACAAATCCAAGATATGGTCATACAGTGAGAAATCTCCCACTGGAATCAAATCAAGACCAGCATCAGCCTGTTTTTTCAAAAACGCCAAACGCAATTCCTTGGCTTGTGCCTGCAACTCTTCTTGCGAAACCTTACCTGCCCAATAAGACTCAATCAATTTTTTCCACTCACGATTTTCCCCTAGACGTGGATACCCCAAATTTGAAATCTTTACCATAAGAACCTCCTGGTTTCGTATTAGTTTTAAACTATACATTCTATTTTTTTGATAGTTAAGATTCTAACGGATAATACAGTTTTTTCAATACTTTAAGCCATTCTATCTTTTTATGCTTTAGTATAGTTTTAAACTATATCTCGAGATGCTAAAAGAACTCCCGTAGGAGTTCTGTGTTAGATTCATAAAAGACTTATTTTGCTTTTCTAAGGGCACCGAAGAGAAGTCCTGAAATAATAGCACCGATAATGATTGCGACAAGGTATAGAACCCAGTTGCTTGTCAAGGGAAAGACGAAGATTCCGCCGTGTGGTGCCATCAATTTGATGTCAAATGCTCCGACAAGGGCACCCGTTACTGCTGAACCAACCATAAAACTTGGGATGGCACGAGCTGGGTCAGCTGCACCAAATGGAATAGCTCCTTCTGTGATGAATGACAAGCCCATAACAATGTTTGTTAGACCTGCGTCACGTTCTTCTTCTGTGAATTTGTTTTGGAACAAACGTGTAGCGACAAAGACTGCAAGAGGAGGTACCATACCACCTGCCATAACGGCTGCCATAACGACTGAACCACCATTAGCAAGGGCTGCGGCTGTTAAACTACTTGTCCCAAAGACATAAGCAGCTTTGTTGAAAGGTCCACCCATATCAATGGCCATCATACCACCAAGGATAAGTCCAAGGATAATAGCAGAGCTACCAGATAGGCTATCAAGGAAACCATAAAGAGCAGTGTTGATTGCGGCCATTGGGATGTTGACAAAGAGCATCAAGCATCCTGTGATAAGCACACCAAGAAGTGGATAAAGAAGGATAGATTTGATTCCTTCAAGTGATTTCGGTAAGAATGCTAGCGCCTTCTTAAGGGCTAAAATAACACCACCTGCTAAGAAACCACCAACAAGGGCACCAAGGAAACCTGAAGCGACTTGGTTGCTAGACAATTCTGCTGCACTAGCGACACTGTAATAAGAGATACGACCAAAAGCAATCCCTGATGTTGCCATCGCACCAGCTGTGAAACCAGCTACCAAACCAGGTTTTTCAGCGATAGAGTAGGCAATGTAAGCTGCAAAGACAGAAATCATGAAGCCAAAGGCTGCATTTCCGAGTTGGTTAAAGACAGCAGCGATTTCATGGTAGTTACCAAGGTGACTTAATTGGTCTTTAGGCACCCCCATAAATTGGTCAATCAAGAATGAAATGGCAATGAGAATCCCGCCCCCAATAACGAATGGTAGCATTTGAGATACACCACTCATCAAGTGTTTGTAGAAGGCTGCTCCCAAGCTGAGGTTTTCTTCTTCGGCTTCTGCAGCAGTACCACCAGCACCGTTGTAAATGCTTGCTTTGCCGTCAAGGATTTCATTAATAAGTTCTTCTGATTTTTTAATACCGTCAGCTACTGGACGTGAAATCAATGGCTTGCCATTGAAACGACCCATTTCAACTGCTTTATCCGCTGCAATGATAACCCCTTTTGCTCGTGCAATTTCATCACCAGTCAAACGGTTACCAACACCTGAGGCACCGTTGGTTTCAACACGAACGGTTACACCCATTTCATCACCTTTTTTAATCAAGGCTTCTTCTGCCATATAAGTGTGGGCAATTCCTGTTGTACAAGCTGTAACAGCAACAATCAGTGGGCGTTCGCTGCTAACTGGCGTGCTTTTATCTGCTGCTTTAGCTTCGTTTTCTTTTTCAACCGCATCAAAGGCAGCAATCACATCATCAGGCGTTGTCGCTTTTCGTAAGGTATCAGTAAATCCATCTTTCAAAAGGTATTTTGACAATTCCGCAAGCGCTGCTAAGTGGGTGTCATTAGCCCCTTCTGGAGCAGCAATCATGAAGAACAAGTCTGTTGGTTGACCGTCCAATGATTCATAGTCCACACCTTTGCTTGATTTGGCAAAAAGCACTGTTGCTTCTTTAACCGCTTCATTTTTACTGTGAGGCATGGCAATCCCATCTCCTAAACCAGTTGATGTTTGCGCCTCACGGTTCATAATACCTTGTTTAAACACATCAAAGTCTGTTACAACACCGTGTTTGACAAGGTTGGTAATCATTTCATCAATCGCAGCCTCTTTCGTGGTTGCTTTTAAATCCATGATCATGACATCTTTTCTGAGCAAGTCCTGAATTTTCATAGTTTCTCCACCTCTACCTTTTGATAAGTTTCTTTTATGAATTCGGCTGTCGCCAAGTCATCTGAAAATGTAGTTGCTGTCCCGCAAGCGACACCCCATTTAAGGGCTTCAATTGGGTCACCTGATTTGACATATTCGCCTGTAAATCCTGCAACCATTGAGTCACCCGCACCAACAGAATTTTTAACTGTTCCTTTAATTGGTTTGGCAAAGTAGGCAGCTTCTGGTGTGACCAACAAAGCTCCATCTCCTGCCATTGAAATAATCACGTTTTTAGCCCCTTTTGCCAACAATTCACGAGCGTATTTTTCAATATCGGCAAGACCATTTAAGGTGACATCAAAAATCGCAGCTAATTCATGATTATTAGGTTTAACCAAGAGCGGTTGGTAATTTAAGGCATCTAGCAAGGTTTGCCCTTCAAAGTCACACACCACTTCAGCCCCTGCTTGTTTAGCAATTGGAATCAAGGTATTGTACACTTGGTTACCTAGGCTGCTTGGGGCAGAACCCGCAAAGACCACCGTATCATCACTTGTTAAACCTGCCAAAATGCTTTCCAATTCAGCTAATTTCTCATCTGAGATACGTGGGCCGGCACCGTTGATTTCCGTTTCTTCGCCAGCCTTGACTTTGACATTGATACGAGTATCGTCAGCAACCTCAACAAATTGTGTCGCAATGCCTTCAGCAGCTAAGCCATCTGTGATAAAACGTCCTGTGAAACCACCGATAAAACCTGTGGCAGTATTGTCAATTCCCAGATGTTTCAAGACACGGCTAACGTTAATCCCTTTACCGCCAACAAACTTGTCATCGCTTGTCATACGATTCACTTCTCCAATGGTTAAAGTATCCAAACGGACAATAAAATCAATGGATGGATTAAGTGTTACAGTATAAATCATACTTCAATTACCTTCGCCTTCTCTTTTATTTTTTTCATAAGTGTACTGTTGGATTGATTGGTGATAATTCCAAGATTGTCGATAGCAGCTACTTTTGCAAAAGACACATGACCGATTTTGGAAGAATCTGTCACAATAAAGGTCTTTCGAGCATTTTCAATCACTGTTTTTTTAATCACAGCCTCCTCCAAATCTGGAGTAGTCAAAAATTGCTCGTCAATCCCATTGATTCCCAAAAAGGCTTTGTCAAAGTTCAATTGCTTGATTTGCTGGTAAGCTATCGTGCCAATACTAGCGTCTGTCGTCTGTTTGACATGACCCCCAATAATGATCGTCTTGATATCCTTATCGACCAACTTCGCGGCATGATGAATGGAATTCGTGACAACGGTTACATTTGTTTGTGTAATATAATTAAGCAACAATTCATTTGTCGTCCCCGCATCCACAAAAATCACATCATTATCCGAAATAAAAGAAGCCGCTTTTTGAGCCACACACTCCTTGTATTGAACGTTTTTGATAGATTTTTGCTGAATGGTAAATTCTTCTTTGAGAGAACGAGGCAACTCTGCCCCACCATGAACACGGTGCAACTTATGCTCGCTTTCCAATTCATCTAAATCACGACGAACAGTGGATTCTGAGGTGTCTAAGAGGGTCACTAAGTCTTCGATATTAACAAACTTATCCTTGGAAAGTTTTGCCATAATCAACTGTTTTCGTTTAGACTTAAGAATCTTAATCACTCCCCTGAAATCGTTTACATTTTATATTATACTCTTTTATAAAAAGATGTCAAGCGCTTTCAATCAAATTCTATCATTTTTTATCAAAAAAAAGACCTAGGCAAGTTTACCTAGGTCTGATTGGTTTTAATCAATTAAAGATGTTGAGTGAACAACGCGGTTGTCACGGTCAGGGTAAATGTATTGAATAGCTTGGTTGATTGCTACTGGTGCTTCACCAAAACCTGTCGCGATGAGAGAAACTTTGCCCTCATAATTCGCCGCATCGCCAATAGCATAAACCCCTGGCTGGCTGGTTTCAAACAAAGGTGAAACGTTGATGCTAGAGCGTTTGTAGTCCACGTTCCAATTTTTGAGGTTTTTATTAGACGTTGAAAAACCAAAGCTGACAATCAAAGCATCTAATGGCAAATCAATGGTTTCATCTGATTTTACCTTTTGAACAGTCAAACGATTAGCAAAAGTACCATCACCTTCCAAATTCAGTGGCACATAAGGCGTCAAAATGGTGGCGTTTGATTGTTCCAGTAATTCAACACTATGCTGATGGGCACGGAAAGCCTCACGACGGTGAACGATAGTCACACTATTTGCCAAACCATCTAAATGATTAGCCCAGTCCACAGCAGAATCACCGCCACCACAAATCACCACATCTTTGCCAGCAAATTGGTCAAGTTTGTGCACGTTGTAGAATAAATTATTGTCCGCGTAGAAATCTTCACCTTCTAGCCCAAGCATGCGCGGTGCAAAAGCACCATTACCACAAGCGATAACGATAGCACGTGAAAAATGTTGCCCTTTGCTAGTTTCGATAGTGAAAATATCCCCTTCTTTTTCAAAAGCCTTCACTTCCTCTTTCAAACAAATGGCTGTTCTATCTTCAAAACGTTGCAATTGTTTGATGAGATTTTCCACCAAATCTGCAGCTGGAATTTCAGGAAAACCAGGCACATCGTAAATCATTTTTTCTGGATAAAGAATGGCAGGCTGTCCACCAAGCTCCGACAAACTTTCAATGATTTTTACAGAAACCCCACGTAAACCTGCGTAAAAGGCTGCAAAAAGTCCCACAGGACCCCCACCGACAATAGTGATATCATATATTTCACGATTTTCTGACATTAATCTCTCCAACTCCTTATAGATTTCTTCGATGACTGATGATTTGTGAGCCATATAACGGTCAATATTTTGAGGAAATAGCTACGCTGTTTTTTGTTTGACTGCTCCATAAGTCGCAGCAACGTCAGAATGACTGCGCAAATAAACACGAAAAGTAAGGTGCCGTTTCAACTCAGGCGAATGTTCAGGACACACATAAAGATGATGGCATTGCAAATGCTCTTTTCTAGAATACGTAAAGGGCCTATAAGAAAGAACAACCACTCTTTAGTCCGCATCAAAACCTCCTCAAAAATAAAAAGATATACAGTCATGCATATCTTTTTATTATATCACAAGTTTTCTGATTTCGCGTCTTTCTCTGCGAGAATCTTTTGAAAAATACTTTCTTCTTCCTTGGTAAAAGGATAATTTTCCAGCAAATCAGGACGGCGTTCCAAAGTCTTACGCAAGCTCTGTTCAATGCGCCATTTGCGAATGTTTTCATGGTGACCACTCATCAAGACATCAGGCACCTTCATGCCACGAAAATCATAAGGACGCGTGTATTGCGGGAATTCCAAAAGCCCTGATGAAAAGGAATCATCTTGGTGGCTGGCTTCCTTGCCCAAAACGCTCGGAATCAAACGAACAGTCGCATCCACAATCGTCATCGCTGCCAACTCTCCACCAGTCAAGACAAAATCCCCCAAGGAAATTTCATCTGTCACCAAGGTCTTAATACGTTCGTCATAGCCCTCGTAGTGCCCACAAATGAAAATCAATTCATCTTCCTGAGCTAATTCTTCGGCGTAGCTTTGGTCAAACGTCCGACCTGCTGGGTCTAAGAGAATCACGCGCGGCTTCTTGGCATCAATCTTATCAATAGTATCAAAAATAGGCTGTGCGCGTAAAAGCATTCCCTGACCACCACCATAAGGTTCGTCGTCCACATGACGAGCTTTTTCTGCATTTTCACGGAAATTATGGTAGTTGATTTCCAACAAGCCTTTTTCCGTCGCTTTCCCAACAATCGAATGCTCCAGCGGGGCAAACATTTCTGGGAAAAGGGTTAAAATATCAATCTTCATCGTCAAGTCCTTCTAAGACATCCACATCCACACGATTACCCGCTATATCAACGTTAAGAACAACTGGCGGAATGTAAGGCAGCAACAAGTCACGTTTGCCTTGGCGTTTTACGACCCACACATCATTGGCACCAGGTTGCAAGATTTCTTTCACCTGACCAATTAAAACATCGTTTTCATAAACGTCTAGTCCGATGATTTCATGGTAGTAAAATTCGCCCTCATCCAAATCAGACAAATTTTCCTCAGCAACTTTCAAGGTGCAACCTTTGTATTTTTCGATATCGTTAATATGGTACATTCCTTTGAATTTCACGATATCAAAATTCTTTTGCTTGCGATGGCTGGCAATTTCCACCTCAAGAAGAAATTGGTCCTTGTCATCAAAAATTGCTAATTTTGAGCCTTTTTTAAAACGCTCTTCTGTAAAATCGGTCACTGACAAGACACGCATTTCACCTTGTAACCCTTGGGTATTGACAATCTTTCCAACGTTAAAATAATTCATGCTTACTCCACTTAACTTAATCTTTATCATTTTACTATGATGGCAATAAAAAACCAGCTGCCACCGCAACTGGTCAAGATAGTCCGTACGGGATTCGAACCCGTGTTACCGCCGTGAAAAGGCGGTGTCTTAACCCCTTGACCAACGGACCAAAATCAATGATGTTACCACCAATGAACTCACTGGGGTAGCTGGATTCGAACCAACGCATGAGGGAGTCAAAGTCCCTTGCCTTACCGCTTGGCTATACCCCAAAACAACAAAAACTATTTTACCCTAGTTTAGCTAAGGTGTCAATACCTTTTTGAATATTTTTTCAAAAAAAAATAGAAAAAGAGCAGAAACAACTACTCTTTCTCATCAATAACGAGTCTTACTTTTTTACCTTGAGTTGGTACCGAATAGACAATCGATCTTATCGCTGTAATGGTACGACCTTTTTTACCAATCACACGACCAATGTCTTGAGCATCCAAATCAAGATGGTATTCTAAAAACTCAGGTGTATCCTTAATTTTGATAATAAGATTATCTGGTTGTGAAATCAAGGGTTTCACAATAGCGATAATTAGATTTTCAATGGTATCCATAGGCTTTAGCTTACTCTATTATTTTGAAAATTTTGATTCGTGGAATTTTTTCATAACGCCTTCACGTGAAAGGATGTTACGAACTGTATCTGAAGGTTGAGCACCTTTTGACAACCATTCAAGAACACGATCTTCTTTCAAAGTTACTTGGTTTTCTTCTACAAGTGGGTTGTAAGTACCAACTGTTTCGATGAAACGACCATCACGTGGAGCACGTGAATCAGCTACGTTGATACGGTAGAAAGGTTTTTTCTTAGAACCCATACGAGTTAAACGGATTTTTACTGCCATTAGTATTAAGTCTCTTTTCTATATTTTTTGTCTAAGTTAATAGCCTTGCCACTAACTCACTTTACTTATTATAACATAAAACCTAGGGGTGTCAAGAAAAAAACTTGACAGAGTTTAAAAATATTGAAAAAGGGATCCAATAGTGTTTGGAGTCCCTTTTCTAAGCTTATATCATTCGTAACGAAGAGCTTCAATCGGGTCTAATTTACTTGCTTTATTGGCTGGTAGGATACCAAAGACCATACCAATCAAAGCAGAGAAAATCAAGCTACCGATAGCCACATTGATCGAAATGTATGGCTTGATTTCAGCGATACTATTGCCCAGAATATTGGTCAAAACAACCGCTAATCCCAAACCAATCAAACCACCCAATAATGTCAAGACCATTGATTCAATCAAGAATTGGGTCAAGATTTTTCGGCGTGTAGCACCCAAAGCTTTACGCAAGCCGATTTCGCGTGTGCGTTCTGTCACGGATACCAGCATGATATTCATGACACCGATACCACCAACTAAGAGGGAGATACCTGCAATGGCACCGATAACCGTCGTCATCATGCCATAAGCCGAATTAATTTGGTCAATTTGTTTGGACATGTCATAGATGGTGAAATGCCCCACCTTGACACCTGACAATTGGGTCATCATTTTAGCAGCTTGCTTACCTACCTCAGTAGATTCCTTGGCATCATTGACATGGACAAAAGCCCCTTCAATCTCATTCATATGGAATTCTGCTGCCAGTTGGGTATTGGTCATAATGGCATTTCCACCAGAAGCCATACCATAAAGAGCTGAACCTGCATTAGGATCCTTATACACCCCAACAACCAAGTAGGATTTAGAACCAACAGACACTTGTTTGTTTAAGGCATTGTCGTTGCTGCCAAATAATTTAACCGCTAATTTGGTGTCTAGCATGATAATGCGTGAAAAATGCGAATAATCATCGGCACGGAAACTACGTCCTGCTACAATTTTGTACTTTTTAACGTCAAAATAGGTGCGATTAACCCCTGTAATATTAACGTTTTTCGCTTTTTTATTGACATAAGAAACCGTTGAAGTGGTCGAATTAGTCACATAATAATTTTGAACACCAGGCACATCCGCAGCAATCTTTTGGAGCCATTCTTCTTGAATCTTAGGCCCCTTATCTTGCGAAGTCGATTTCGTATCATCAAAAAAGCTATCGCTATCAGAATCTTTTGTCACATAATAAATCTGAACATCTCGCGTATCAGCTGAAAACATATCGGTAATCTGCTTGGTCAAGCCTTGTCCCAAAGCCATGATCACCACAACAGATGCCACACCGATAATAATTCCCAGCATGGTCAAGAACGAGCGCATTTTGTGCCCCATGATTGAACTTAGGGCGAATTTCCAATTTTCCATGTCTTTTCCCCCTAATCAATTCTGACGCTGTCAGTCGTATCTTTGGTAATCTCACCATCTCTGATAATGATTTTACGCGTTGCAAAATCAGCGACCTCAGGCTCATGTGTTACCATGACAATGGTTTTACCTTCTTGATTTAACTCTGTCAACAGTTGCATGATTTGCTCACTGGTTTTCGTATCCAAGGCTCCTGTTGGTTCGTCCGCCAAAATGATAGACGGATTGTTAACCAAGGCTCTGGCAATTGCCACACGCTGCTTTTGTCCACCTGATAATTCCGATGGCAAATGTTGCATTCGATTACCCAGTTCGACTTTTTCCAAAAATTGCTTGGCTAATTGGCGGCGTTTCCCAGCCCCCACACCTGAATAAATCAGTGGCAATTCCACATTTTGCAAAGCATTTAATTTAGAAAGTAAGAAGAATTGTTGGAAAACAAAGCCGATTTCTTCATTTCGAACCTTGGCCAATTCCTTTTCTTTCAATTCTTCAACCTGCTTGCCATTTAGGGCATAGTCACCTGATGTTGGTCTATCAAGCAATCCGATGATATTCATCAGTGTTGATTTACCAGACCCTGAAGGGCCCATGATGGCTAAAAATTCCCCATCATAGACCTTTAGGTCAACACCTTTTAGCACCTGCAATTCTTGATCACCGTTCTTATAGGATTTGACAATATTTTTAAGATCAATTAAAACTTTTCTTTCTTCTGTCACTACTCACTCTCCCCTGATTCATCTGAAACAGTCGCGTTGTCAGCAACCACATCATCAACTGTTTCACCGTCTTTTAGGCGATCGTTAGGATTAGCAATAACCGTTTGACCAACTTCTAAGCCACTCAAAATTTCTTGCTCTTTCGCATCGGCACTACCAAGAGTGACTTCAACTTTGCTGACTTTTTGCGTGTCTTTGTCATAAACCCAAACGTAGTTTTTCTCACCTTCAGCAATCACTGCCTTCACTGGAACCAGTTTGTTTTTAGTGTCATTGACCACTTCAACAGATACGGTAAAGCCTTGTTTCAAGTTTGAAATATCACCGTTGATATCAACTTTATAGTCATAAGTTGAACTGGCTGTTGAGTCAGACGAAGCACTTGCTGCGCTGGCTGTATCGCTAGTTTGGTTTGGATAATTCGACACGTAAGAAATGGTACCAGTCCATTCTTGGTCTGGGTAAACTTTTGATTTAATCTTAACGGTTTGACCTGTTTTGATGTTTGCCAAATCGTATTCTGTCAAAGTTCCTTGAATTTGCAACTGACCTTCTGTCGCCACATGAACCAAGGTTTGACTGTTTTTTGAAGATGGGTCAATATAGCTGTTGACTTCTACCACCGTTCCTGAAACATCGCTCACGACAACTGTTTCGTTCAAGGCTTGTTGAGCTTTGTTAACTTCGCCTTGAGCATCGGCGTAAGAATCATTTAAATCTTGCAGTTGTTGGTTGTACTGTGCATTTGCTTGAGCAGATGGTGCTTGCGTAACAGTCGTTTGCTCACCAGTTTCTTCATCCGTTGATGCTGTCGTGGTTGGCAAATTACCGTATGTTTTTAGGTAATTAATTTGACGGCCAATTTTGTTAAGGTTACGAACAGCGGCATCATAGGCAGCCTGCGCCGTTGTGGTGTCATACTGCACTAATTGTTGCCCTGTTGTAATCTGGTCACCTACTGAAACGGTTGGCCTAGCTTCTGTCCCTTTGGTGCTGTCGTAATAAACATATTGTTCCTGAAGGGCTTTAACAGTACCTGTTAAGAGGGTTGATGAGGAAATAGAGCCTTCTGTGACCGTACTGGTCTTGTAAGTCACTTCCTCTGCTTCTTTGCTGTCTTTGCCCTGTTGCCACCATAGAAGACCAGCTCCAGCGACTACAAACAAACCAATGGCTGCCCCAATAATCACCTTGTTTCTTTTCGACATCGTCGTTTTACTTCTTCTAGACATAATTCTCCTTTATTCCACAATAGGTTTGTATTATTTTTATAAGACAATTATACGTTTTATAACAATGGGTGTCAAGGCTAAAACGTTAAAACTATCTGTCAATTCTATTATAGCTAAAAAACATCTGACCTATCTTACACTTTTGTAAGATTTGCTTTTGAACGTCAAAAACATACTAAGATTAGTAGCGAGAAAATCTCCGACGGGAGAAAGTACTCTCTACTTTTTCTTTTATGTTAAAGTAGTGGTGTCTTGTTAAGTCGAGTTCTCTT
>NZ_DBPA01000028.1:0-42336 GCF_002300045.1 Streptococcus sp. UBA632
TTAAATCATAAACTGCCTCAACCACGAAGGTTGGCCTATAATCGTCTATACTCAAATTCTTCTCCAACAAATATATTCTACTATTCATTTTACCATATTTGACAAAATATAGCGAATTGAAAAAGCTCTTACTATGAAATAGCAGAGCTCATTTGTAATTAATCATAAACAAATTCAAGTGTGCAATCCGGATATACTGATTGAAATAAATTATTATAGTAATTTTCAGCAGATTCTTGAATTGTTTCTTTATATTGTTTTAAATATTTTTTCTGTTGTTTATTAGATAATCCTTTAGTAGCTGCCTCCGCAGTATCTACATCTTTTGTAGAGTAACTAAGAATGCCGTTATCTTTACTGTAAAGTGTGTATGGCTTTTTAGAATCCAATTCTACTCCTATAACTTCGAATTTTGGTATATGAATTGTGAAACTATTCTCACCATTTTCTTGAATTGAAACAGGTTGCTTAATTCCCAGTTTTGCTGAATAGTTTAAAATAATGATTGCCTTTTTTTCAGAATATGGAATTTCCCAACCAAACTTTTTTTGAACATTTGAGATAGTATCCACCTTTTGAATTCCTACATTCAAGAATACAACCTGATTCACCTTTTCAATGTATTTTACCATTGAATATGATTCTGTGGTTTGATTTCCTTTAGAATTACTATTTGAAACTCCAAGAAAGTAAGCTCCAATAAAAACAAGAATAGCAATTGCTATTGCCCATACATAAACGGTGAATTTGAAACCAAATATCTTTTTCAAAATCTTCATCTTATTCTCCTATTTCTTCAAATACCAAATAAGCAACGCCACAACAAGTATTGCTAAATAAGGATTTAGGAATAATAATACTATAGCGACAATAACAGCCAAAGAAGTTACTAACTTTTTCATATCCTACCTACTTTTACTATTGTAATATAGAATGTAATTTGATCTTAAAATAGTATATATTCAAGTCTTTTGCTTGTCAATCGCTTCTGTACATTTTTTGAAAATCCATCAAAAAAAGAGTGACAAAGCACTCTAAAAAATTAATTTTCTTTACCATCAACAACTCTAAATAGGATAATCAATTCAATAACAGCTAAGACAAGCAAAATGATAAAAGCATTTCGTGACCCTCTAGCCGTTGCTTCTGCATAGCTGATACTTGTGTTTGATTGACTGAGCGCAACAACCAAGGATGCAACGGTCGTTCCAACTGCGCCAGCAAATTGTTGCAAAGTATTAAAGATAGCATTGGCATCTGCTCGTTTGTCTGAAGTTACTTGTTTTTGACCATTTGTCATGATATTACCAAAGGCAATTCCAGTACCTGCCATTGATAGAATATAGATAACAGTTAACCAAGTATTCGGTAAATGCAAAGCCAAAATGCTAAAGAGACAAAGAGCAAAGGCAAGCAGACTAACTCCAAAAATAATTGGCTTTTTAGCACCTAAACGATCTAAAATTCTGCCGCTAAATGGTGCAAAGCAGGCACCAATAATTGCTCCTGGAAAGACTAAAAGACCTGCGACAGTTGAACTTGAATGATTTACTAACTGAATATAATTCGGGATAATAAAAGACATTCCTAGATTGACAATTTGAAACAGGAAGAAAGCAATAACATGTCCAGCAAATTTACCATTTTTAAGAATAGATAAGTTAACAATTGGCTGTTCTAGATGTGAAGAACGTTTTACCAAGACAAGAAGACCAGCAATTCCAACTGCCAATCCTCCTAAAACAGGCACACTAAAGAAATCATATTCAGCCAAATTATTAATTCCTAAAATCAACCCAACAAATAAGCAAAGAATAGCTATAACGCTAATTAAATCCAAACTTTCACGCGCCACTTTATTTTTTTGTTCAATAGATATTACCCCTAAAATTAAAGAGATTAACAAAAGCGGGGTAAGCAAGACAAAGATAAAACGCCATCCAAAATGTGATGAAACAAATCCACCAAATGTTGGTCCAACCGCTGGAGCAACAGCGGTAATCAAAGTTCCAACACCCATCATCGTACCGATTTTACTCATTGGAACTTGGTCCAAAATAATATTAAACATCAAAGGAAGCGCAATTCCGACTCCAATCCCTTGAATGACACGCCCGACCAAAAGCAAAGCAAAACTTGGCGCAATGCTATCAATTAACACGCCCAAAATAAACAGTAAGTTAGCTGTCAAAAAGACTGATTTTGTCTTAAATGAACGCTTCAAATACGCTGATAAAGGCACTACTGACGCCACTACCAAAAGGTAGATTGTCGTCATCCATTGAACAGTTGAGGTGGTGATTCCAAACTCTTTCATAAGAGTTGGAAAGGTGATGTTCATCGCTGTTTCAACGACCACCCCACAAAAGGATAACATTCCAGCAGCAATAACTGCTCGAATCACTTTAGGTGAAATTTTTTCTTCTGACATGTTTCCTCCTACTTCTTCTTAACATAATAATCTAAAATCTTCTCAAAAATGGCAATTTCGTCTTCTGAAAAGCGTTCTTCCAACTCTTTTTCTTGGAGTTGAAAATACGAACGACATTCTGCTACTAAATCTTGCGCTTTTTGAGTCAGATGCACCGATTTTTGGCGGGCATCTTTTTGCGAAACTTGGCGGTAAATCAACTCTTTTTTCTCCATGCGCTGTAAAAGCACGGTTGTTGTTGAACGTTGAATATTGAATTCCTTTTCAATGTCTTGTTGAAAATACTCTTCCTTTAATCCATAACTGATAAAGTCAATGATTGACATTTGCATTCCCGTTAGATCAAAGGGTTTTGCAAACTGGTCAAATTCCCGCCCTAGTTGGTTACTGGCTTTTTTAACCAAACGTCCAATATTTTTTTCCATAACAGCACCCCTTTCGTTAGCTAGCTAACTGTTAGGAAGCTAACGAAATATATTGTACTCTTGTTTTGAAAACCTGTCAAGAGATGAAAACAAAAAAGTTAAGGTTTTCCTTAACTTTTCACGTTTTATTCATAGTGCGCCATTGCTTGCGAACCATAAACAAATCACGTAGGGATAGCATTAGCACGGCGACAAGAATGAGAAACATTCCCGTAAAATCAATGGAGTAGAAGATTTCATGCATCACCATTACCGAGAAGAAGACTGAGGATACTGGCTCTATGGCTGCCAACAAACTGCCCTTGACCGCACCGATGATAGCACTGCCTTTAAGGAAAAAGGTGTAAGCAAAGACCGTCCCAACAATAATAATGCCAAATAAGGCAAGCAGGTTGTCAGGCGTCAAAACCAAGGGGTATTGCCAAGAGCGCGTCAAGATGGGAAAAACCACTCCGCCCATGAGCATACCAAGACCAACTACCGTAAAACTCCCAAATTCACGAATCAATTTTGCAGGGAGAACAATGTAAAAAGAATAAGTCACCGCTGAAAAAAGTCCCCAGAAAAATCCCTTGGGTGTTATGGCTAAACCGTCAAAACGGCCATGCGTGGCAATGATAAAGGTGCCCAAAATAGCTAAAAGAATAGCCACACTTTCAGACAAATCTGGCAGCTGCCTCTTTTTAGCAGACACATAAGCCAAAATCAAAATCGGTGCTACGTATTGCAAAACCGTCGCCGTTCCTGCATTGGTGTACTGAATAGCCATCAAATAAGCATATTGGTTCATCAAAAGCCCAATCAAAGCAAAGACTGCAATTTTAGCAAGCACCCTTTTTTGTCGAATGGCCAGTGAGAAGTGCTGGGGCTGATAGACCATGGCCATGACTGTCAATAAAAGACCTGACACAATCAAACGCAAGCTGCTTAGCAAATTGATATTCATGCCGTTTGCCATGAGGTATTGCCCAGAAATTCCTGAAATCCCCCAGGTAATACCTGCTACCAGCACCATGATTGTTCCCTTGATATTTTTATCCATCTCAGCTCCACTCCACAAAAAGTCATTTCGGCTATCAGTATAGCACAATTCCTGCCAAGGCGATATCCCTTTTCTGACAATACTTGTTAAAAAAGGGTAAAAAAAAGCCCAAAATAATTGGACTTTTTGCCCCTTAGTCTTCTTTTAGTTTTACCAATTCTTGTGCCAAGAGTTTAAGGGCAACTTGTGGGTTGGCTTTTCCTTTTGTGGCTTTCATCAAGAATCCTGTAAAAGCTTTGTCGGCATTGCGTTTGCCTGACTTAAAGTCCGCAACCGCAGCTTCATTGTCTTCAAAGACTTGGTGGATAATTGGAATGAGCACAGCTGGATCAGAAATTTGCACCAAACCGGCTTCTTCAACGTATGCACGTGCTGAACCACCGTTTTTAGCCAAATGAACAAAGACTTTTTTGGCGATTTTTGATGAAATGGTACCATCTGCAATGATAGCCAACATTTCAACAAGGTTTTCAGGGGTCAATGAAATCTCTGAAAGGGTTTTGTTTTCGCTGTTTAAGAATTGAGCGACTTCCCCTTGTAGCCAGTTAGACACTTGTTTAGCATCACCGCCAAGAGCCACGGCACTTTCAAAGAAATCAGACGTTTGTTTTGTTGCTGTTAATTGCGCCGCATCGTAGGCACTCAAGCCAAAGGTATTGATGTATTTGGCACGACGGTCTTTTGGAAATTCTGGCAAGGTGCCACGAACAGTATCAATCCACTCATCTGAAATTTCAAAAAGAGGTAGGTCTGGCTCTGGGAAGTAACGGTAATCTGATGACCCCTCCTTGACACGCATCAAAATGGTTTCCCCAGTCGCTTCATCATAACGACGGGTTTCTTGTTGGATTTCACCACCTGAACGCAAGACTTGGGCTTGGCGTTTTTGCTCGTAAATAAGCCCTTTACGCACGTTATTAAATGAGTTCAAGTTCTTCAATTCGGTTTTGACACCAAAAGCCTCTTGACCGTAAGGGCGAAGAGAGATATTGGCATCCACACGCATCGAACCTTCTTCCATTTTCACATCAGAAATGCCTGTGTATTGGATAACTTCTTTCAAGGCGGTCAAATAAGCATAGGCTTCTTCTGGCGAACGCATATCAGCTTCTGACACGATTTCAATCAATGGCACACCTTGACGGTTGAGGTCAACGTAAGAATAACCGTCTGTTCCGTGCGTGTTTTTACCAGCATCTTCTTCCAAGTGCGCACGTTCGATACGGATTTTCTTGGTTGAGCCGTCTTCTAATTCAATCTCAATCCAACCGTTGTAGCCAATTGGTTCATCAAATTGTGAAATTTGGTAGGCTTTTGGATTATCAGGATAGAAATAGTTTTTGCGGTCAAAGTGCATATTTTGGTGAATATCCATGTTCAGAGCCAAAGCAGCCTTGATACCAGCATCAATTACCCCTTTATTCATCACTGGCAAGACCCCAGGGAATGACCAGTCGATAACATTGGTGTTGGCATTTTGCTCATTACCAAAGTGGGCTGAGGTTGGTGAAAAAATCTTTGAATTGGTATTTAACTCAACGTGGACTTCAAGTCCAATGACAGTTTCAAAGTTCATTAGTCCTCACCTCCAAAAATAACAGGTTGTTGTTTGTGATAATCTGTTGTTGCTTCAAAGGCCGCAGCAGCTTGATAAATAGTTTCTTCACTGTATTTTGGACCGATTAATTGCATACCAACCGGAAGGCCGTGGGCAAAACCAGCAGGAATTGAAATACCTGGAAGCCCTGCTAAGTTGACAGGAATTGTTAAAATATCTGCCAAATACATAGCAACAGGGTCATGGTTTAAACTATCCAAATCAAAGGCAACGCTTGGAGAAGTTGGCCCCAAAATCAAATCGTAATCCGCAAAAATATTGTCAAAATCACGGATAATCAAGGTACGCACTTGACCCGCTTTTTTGAAATAAGCGTCGTAGTAACCTGATGACAAGCTAAAAGTACCAAGCATGATACGGCGTTTTACTTCGTCACCAAAACCTTCGCTACGTGTGTTGACATAAATATCGTCAAGATTGTTGTAATTTTCAGTGCGGTAACCATAACGAATACCGTCAAAACGTTGCAAGTTTGATGAAGCTTCTGATGAAGCGATGATGTAGTATACCGCAACACCGTACTTGCTATGTGGCAAGCTCACTTCTTCAACCGTCGCACCCAGTTTTTCAAAGTGTTTCGCAGCGTTAAGAATAGTTTCTTTCACTTCAGGGTCGATACCTTCACCAAGGTATTCTTTTGGCAAGGCAATTTTCATGCCCTTGATGTCTTGACCAATTTTAGCTGTAAAGTCAGCTACTTCACGGTTTGATGATGTTGAATCTTTAACATCGTTTCCAGCGATGACATTCAACAATTGGGCATTTTCTTTGACAGTTGGAGCAAATGGTCCGATTTGGTCGAGCGAGCTACCAAAAGCAATCAAGCCAAAACGTGACACGCGTCCATAGGTTGGTTTCAATCCAACAACACCATTGAAGGCAGCGGGTTGGCGGATAGAACCACCTGTATCAGATCCAAGTGACAAACGCACTTGACCTGAAGCAACTGCAGTAGCAGAACCACCTGATGAACCACCTGGCACCTTGCTGTGATCCCAAGCATTTTTAGTCTTTTTAAAATAAGAAGTTTCGGTTGAACCACCCATGGCAAATTCGTCCATGTTAGTCTTACCGATGACAATCATGTCTTTTCCGTAAACTTTTTCAACAGCTGTCGCATCAAAAATAGGTTCGTAGTTGTAAAGCATTTTAGACGCAGCCGTTGTCAAGATACCGCGTGTTGAAATATTATCTTTGACCGCCAAAGGAATTCCTGACATCACGTTATCAGCGTCAATTCCTTTTTCGTCAATCGCTGCAGCTTGTGCAAGGGCAGATTCTTCCGCCACCGTAATGAACGAATCAACTGCTGATTCGCGTTCTTTAATATCGTCTAGGGTTGCTTTGGTCAATTCAACCGCTGAGATTTCTTTGTTGACAAGAAGATTGTGCAACTCGTCAATTGATTTGCTATTAAATGACATTAAGCATCTCCTCCGTCTTCCAAGATAGCAGGAACTTTAATGTAGTAGTTCTCTGATTGAGGCACATTTTTAAAGAGTTCATCGCGGTCATCACCAGCCACCGCCACATCTTCACGCATAACGGTTTTACGATCCGCCATTGTTGTCGTGACAGGAACCCCATCTGTATCCACTTCGTTTAAGAGTTCTACCATATCGACAATTTTAGACAACGTTGTCGCAAATTCTGATGTTTCTGCTTCAGAAAAGGACAATTTTGACAATTCAGCCACATGACGAACTTCTTCTTCAGAAATTTTCATCTCTTTTCTCCTTGATCAATTAGAATCATAACCTAAATGACAATACAGTCCTTAAAATTATACCATAATTTAAGGTGCTTTTACATGAAAAAAGAAGTGCCTTCCCACTTCTTTCCTTGTTTTAAATCACTTTTGCACCCAAAACATTCTTAAAATGGTTGAGGGCAAACTGATGGTTTTCTTCCGTTAGACTAGCTACGGCATCCGCATAAACTTCGATGTCATACCCCAAATTATAGGCATCAATAGCCGTATGAAGCACACAAATATCCGTCAAAACACCTGTCAAAGCAAGGGTTTTAACCCCGCGTTCGCGCAAACGAATATCCAAATCCGTCCCAGAAAAGGCAGAATAATGACGTTTGTCCATCCAAAAGACACGGCTGTCTTCTTTGATGGTTGCATACACATTGGCTAATTGACCGTATAAATCACGCCCATCGGTTCCCTTGATATTGTGTGGTGGGAACAACTTGGTTTCTGGGTGAAAGACATCACCTTCATCGTGCCCATCAATGGCAAAAAAGATATAATCCCCTGCCTCATAGGCTTCCTTGGTGATGCGAGCAATAGCTTCTTCAATGGCTTGAGCAGGCTTTCCTGCCGTCAATTTTCCATCATCAGCGACAAAGTCTTTCGTGTAATCAATCGAAATTAAGGCTCTTGTCATTAATAGTTATACTCCTTTAATTTGTCAAAAATACCTTCATTGATGACTTTGAGATAAGTTCCCTTCATTCCCAATGAACGGCTTTCAATGATACCTGCAGACTCTAGCTTACGCAAGGCATTTACAATAACAGAACGGGTAATACCAATACGGTCTGCAATGACTGACGCCGTCAAACGACCTTCTGTACCATCCAATTCACCCAAAATGGCTGAAACAGCTTTCATTTCAGAATAAGATAAGGTGTTAATCGCCATGTTGATAGCGGTTTGTTTACGAATCGTTTCTTCTAGATTTTCTGTTTGAAGGTTGAGCAATTGAACCCCCACTACGGTTGAGGCAATTTCGACAAGAATCAAATCATCTTCTAAGAATTCTTTATCGTTACGCCAAATAATTAGCGTTCCAAGGCGCATACCGCCTCCGTATATTGGTGCAATGGTGGTTAGACCATCTGGGTAAATATCTTTTGATTCAACCGGGAAAATCGTTAATTCGTTATCGACAGATAGGTTTGCTTCTGTATCATAGACACGACTCGCCGCTTTTACATAGCCTTCTGGAAATTGTTTGGTTTCAAAAAATTCCTCAACACGGTCAGTATTGGTTTTATACTTCATTGCATAACCAAGAAGGGTTCCTCCTCCGTTGATGATACAAGCATTACAATCAATAATATCAGCTAATTTAGATGCCATAGGATTATAAGGTAATTCAGCATCAAAATGGTCCACTGACCGTTGTAGAATTGATGTAATTTTACGTGTTTTTTCTAATAAATTCGGCATGTTTTACTTCCTTTGCTTTAGTTGCGTTACAATTATATCAGAGGTGTTCTTATTTTGCAAATAATTATCTGAAAATTCCTTTATCTTCTGACTCTTCTCTTTTTTCTCAGCTTTTAAACCGCAAAAAATAAGGTTTTCTCCTCATAATTAAGGAAAAAACCTATACTTTTATTAGCGTCGGTATTGACTTAAGACGCGGGTTAATTTGGCTTGAACTTCTGCTAATTCTTCCACTCGTGGCAAATAAACGATACGGAAATGGTCAGGTTCGGTCCAGTTAAAGCCTTTACCTGGCACGAGCATGACTTTTTCTTGTTTGAGCAATTCCAAGCAGAATTGTTCGTCGTCATCGATGCGGTACATCTCGCGGTCAATTTTAGGGAAAATGTAGAGTCCAGCAGTTGGTTTGACCGCAGACAAGCCTGGAACTTCGTTGACAGCCTTGTAAATAAAGTTGCGTTGTTCGTAGATACGACCACCTGGCATCAATAATTCATCCACTGACTGATAACCGCCGAGTGACGTTTGCACCACGTGTTGCCCAAGAACATTGGCACATAGACGCATATTGGCTAACATATTAAGCCCTTCGATATAACCGCGTACATTGGCTTTTGGTCCTGAGAGCACCATCCACCCCACACGGAAACCACAGATGCGGTGTGATTTTGACAAACCATTCATTGAAACACAGAAAACATCTGGTGCCAAGCTAGCAATAGCCGTGTGTTTTTGCCCGTCCATCACAAGACGATCATAGATTTCATCCGCGAAAATAATCAAATCATTTTGGCGAGCAATTTCCACAATCTCTTTCAACAAGTCCTCAGAATACAAGGCTCCTGTTGGGTTGTTTGGGTTGATGACAACAATGGCTTTGGTATTTGATGTGATTTTTAATTTGATATCATCAATATCAGGATACCAATCGGCTTGTTCGTCACAACGGTAATGAACGGCATTTCCACCCGCCAAACTAATGCAAGCTGTCCACAAAGGGTAATCAGGCATTGGCACCAAGACCTCATCACCATCGTCCAAAAGAGCTTGTAAAGAGATGGAAATCATTTCAGAAACCCCATTGCCTAGGTAAATATCATCGATATCCACATGTGGAAAACCTTTTAGCTGACAGTATTGCATAATGGCTTTACGTGCCGAGAAAATCCCTTTACTGTCTGAATAGGCTTCACTATTACGGGCATTGGCAATTAAATCGCGAATGACCTCGTCAGGGGCTGTAAATCCAAATTCTGCTGGGTTCCCTGTGTTTAGACGGAGAATTTTTTCGCCATTTGCCATCATGCGATTGGCTTCGTCTAAAATGGGACCGCGAATATCATAAGCAACGTGTTCTAGCTTTGAAGATTTGTCAAATGTTTTCATAGAATTTACCTCGTTGCCAATATTATAAACTTTCCGCCTTAAATTTTCAATTCTCTAACGATTCTAAAGGTAAATTTTCTTGTGTGAAAAAGGCTCTGATAAACTCTGCTTTTTCTGAATGGTTTTCTGTTAAGGTAAAAAGAATTCAGAAAAATACTCAAATGCTTTCAATTTCACATGAAAAGGAGTATAATGAACGTGAGGATATTCATAGTTTAGGCCATTTAGGTGCCTATTGTCCTGCATATCATTTTATATCTCATAGGAATGAGGGAAATGTTACCTTTTCATTCTTTGGTTAACATAATTAAGGAGGCAGTTATGTCACAACATTATGAACGAATTATGATTGCGGTTGATGGTTCTTACGAATCTGAGTTAGCTTTTGAAAAAGGGGTAAACGTTGCTTTGCGTAACAAGGCTGAATTGATCTTGACACACGTCATTGACACACGTGCCCTACAAAGCATTGCGACCTTTGACACTTACATCTACGAACAATTAGAAGAAGAAGCTAAGGGTGTTTTGGAAGGTTTTGAAAAGAAAGCCCATGAAAGAGGGGTTGAAAAAGTCAAACAAGTCATTGAATTTGGTAATCCTAAGACCCTTCTTGCTCGTGATATTCCTGATAAAGAAAAGGTGGATTTGATTATGGTAGGGGCGACTGGTCTTAATACCTTTGAACGCTTGCTTATCGGTTCATCATCAGAATACATCATGCGCCATGCTAAAGTGGACTTGTTGGTCGTGCGTGATAGCCAAAAGACTTTCTAAAAGGACAACTGAACTCGGCCTAGTTTTTGCGACTAGGTCTTTTTGCATACGAAAAAACCAAGCTTAGGATGTCTTAGCTTGGTTATTTTTTTGGCGCTGAAAAGCGTGTTGAATTTGTCGATTTAATTTCCGATGAATGGTTGGTTCTGGTGCAAAACGTTCTTCCCAATCATCTGGTTTTAAAATTTTATGAGTGATAGGGTCAAAATGCGCCTTGCCGTCAGGGAAAACTTTGCCCATATTAGCCTCATGAACCGCGTCAAATAACGGTTTAGGGTCAACACCCATCAATACAAATGAACCATAGGTCAAATACAGCAAATCCGTCAAGGCATCCACTTGCCCAACCAAAGGCGTTTCAGGGTGTTCCTTGCTTTCTACCTTGCGTGCCGCCTTGTCAATAGCCGCGTGCAATTTGACCAGCGAATCGTTAAAGATAGCCTCATCTCCATGACTAGCCGCATAGAGAAATTCCACGATTTCTTCGACCTTGAAATCCGAACGGTGATTAGCCTCTTCATTTTCATAGACTCTTGGCATTTCGCAGGTTGTGCCATCCATGACCTTGTGGAACATTTTCACCTTGTTGAAATTTTCGTCTTGGCTATCAAAACTTTCTTCTTGCTCTAGATGAATCAAGCCAAAGTGAGCCAAAGCTTTTGAGATACCGTCGTTATTGTTGGTTTCTGTGGTGTAATGGGCAATGTCTTTGAGAGAAGCTTCCGCATTTCCCATCGCGACACCGATACCAACACCCGATAGCATTTCCTTATCATTGTCAGAATCGCCAAAGGCCATTACCTCAGACAAATCAAAGCCAAATTGATTGCCTAAACGCTCGATGCCGTGTATTTTGGATTGGTTGTAAGAAATCAAATCCGCTGAATAAGGGCTGCTGCGCGTTACCTTAATCTGTGGAAAACGGTTCTGAATGTTTTCCGTTTCGTCCTCGGTCGCAATCAAAACCACCTGATAAATGGGCCGGCGCATCAAGGTCAGCAAGCCATTGACATTTTGCGGTTTGAAACGACGAATGAGGTGTTTAAAACTACGCTCGACTGCTTTTGCCCATTGCTTGGGAACAACCGAACTCACCACTTGCCCAAAACGGCTAGTCCCCATGTCAATAATACGCGAGCCAACCAAGCCCGAAGCTGTCCCCAAAGAAATCTCGCGACGCTTGGCATTGGCATAACGGATAATGCGGTAAACAGTGGACACAGACAAAGGATTTTGGTAAACCACCACATCACGCGTGAAAATATACTGCCCATTATAAGTCACTGCAAAATCCAAGCCCAGATTTTCAAGGTAAGGCTGCACAAAACTTGGTCCCCGACCTGTTGCCACGCCGACAAAAATTCCTTGTTCTTTTAAATTGTTAATGGCTTTTTTTGTGGATTGTTGGACGTTTTTTCGGTCGTTTAACAGGGTGCCATCAATATCAAAAAAGACTGCTTTTATCGCCAAATCAGTTTCTCGCTCTCCATCTTTATGTTAAAATAGATTATAACACATTTTTGAAGGAAGTTTTAGAACAATGAAAAAAATCCTTGTCTTGCACACAGGCGGTACAATTTCCATGCATGCTGATCAAGCGGGTAATGTTCGACCAGATACGGATAATCCTATGAATCATATTGGTGTCAGTCTTGATAACATCGAAGTGACAGCAATTGATTTTTTTAATATCCCAAGCCCACACATCACCCCTAAACACATGCTCCAGCTTTATCAAGAAATCAAGCAAAAAGCTGCGGATTTTGACGGAGTGGTCATTACCCACGGTACAGACACCTTGGAAGAAACGGCTTATTTCCTAGATACCATGGAAATTCCTAATATTCCTATCGTTATCACAGGCGCCATGCGCTCGTCAAACGAACTAGGAAGTGACGGGGTGTACAACTACCTCAGCGCCCTTCGTGTAGCCAGCCATGACGATGCTATTGGCAAGGGGGTACTGGTCGTGATGAACGATGAAATTCACGCTGCTAAATACGTGACCAAGACACACACGACCAACGTATCAACCTTCCAAACACCTATCCACGGCCCACTTGGCATTATCATGAAACACGATATTGTATTCTTTAAAATGGCCGATACGCGTGTTCGCTTTGATTTGACTGATATTTCAGGAACTGTGCCAATTGTCAAGGCCTATGCAGGGATGGGGGGAGATGGTATCATCAGTTTCCTTAACCCTGACAATGTTTGTGGAGTCGTGATTGAAGCCTTGGGAGCTGGTAATGTGCCACCACGCGCTGCCCAAGAAATCGTGCACCTCATCGAGCAAGATGTCCCAGTTGTCTTGGTATCACGTTGTTTCAATGGGATTGCGGAGCCTGTTTATGCCTACGAAGGCGGTGGCGTCCAACTCGCCCAAGCAGGGGTTATGTTTGTCAAGGAATTAAACGCTCAAAAAGCGCGCTTAAAACTCCTTATCGCTCTAAACGCTGGTTTGAAAGGGCAAGCCCTCAAAGACTACATTGAAGGTTAGGCCGCTTATCTTTTCAAAAAGACACTCAAAAAAGCTCAGCTTAAATCAAGCTGAGCTTTTTGCCATTCCATGGGCTTTGGTGTCTTATCATGGGTGTTGTTTTTCCGCTGCCCTTGTCATGTCAAAAAGGAGAGGTCAGCAACTCACCGACCGTAAGCAGGTCTAGGATGAATGGTTTTAGCAAAATATTTGTGATAAGTGACTCTTACTGTCATAAGCCTTCCCCCTCACTTCATTTGATGGTTTTATTATAAGGGAAAAAACTTAAGCATGGCTTGCAAAAAACTTGCACAAAGCTTAATCAAAGGTGTCCTTGTCTTTGAGATGGTCGGAAATCACCTGCCACCTAGCGTCTTTTTGCCAATTATCTTCCGCCACAATCTGGCTTGCCACCCGTCTGGCTTCCTCTAAAATGGGATAATCTTCCACGATATCCGCCACTTGAAATTCGGGAATACCTGATTGGCGAGTGCCAAAGATTTCACCTGAACCGCGCATTTTGAGGTCAGCTTCTGCTAATACAAAACCGTCCGTGGTTTCTGTCATGATTGTCATGCGCTCTTTTCCTGTGTCTGTTTTGGGATTGGCCACTAAGATGGCATAAGATTGCTTATCCCCACGGCCCACTCGTCCGCGTAGCTGGTGCAATTGGCTAAGCCCAAAACGGTCAGCATCCATAATCAACATGATAGTTGCATTGGGCACATTGACACCAACTTCAATGACGGTGGTTGACACCAAAATCTGACTTTTTTGCTGCTTGAAGTCTTGCATGATAGCATCCTTTTCTTCGTTTTTCATGCGACCATGCATGAGGGCAACTGTCGCAGTTCCTGCGAAATATTGGGACAATTCGTCGTGCAAAGCAACTGCATTTTTCAAATCCAAGGCCTCAGATTCTTCAATGAGAGGTGACACCACATAGGCTTGGGCACCTTTGGCTAACTCCTTTTTCATCCAATCCAAGACAGTAGGCAACTGCTCATGCTTGACCCAACGTGTGATAATAGGCTTTCGCCCCGCAGGCAATTCATCAATAATGGAAACGTCCATTTCCCCAAAAGCCGTAATAGCCAGCGTTCTGGGAATAGGCGTCGCGGTCATCATCAAAACGTCAGGGTTATTGCCTTTTTCACGGAAAATACGACGCTGATTGACACCAAAGCGGTGCTGCTCATCTGTAATAACCAAACCCAAGCGGTGATAGGTCACTGCGTCTTGAATCAAGGCGTGTGTTCCCACGACCATATCAATCGAGCCATCCGCCAACGCCGCGAGGGCTGTTTTTTTCGCAGCCGCCTTCATGCCTGACGTTAAAATCGCGATCGATAAGTCTGGAAACAATTGACGCAAACTTTCAAAATGTTGTTCCGCTAAAATTTCCGTGGGCACCATCAAGGCTGACTGAAAACCTGCGGTGTAGGCGGCATACATGGCAAGACTAGCCACAACAGTCTTTCCTGACCCCACGTCCCCTTGCAAAAGGCGATTCATGTGAGCACCTGAACGCATATCGGCTAAAATGGCCTCCAAACTGCGTTTTTGCCCACCTGTCAAGGCAAATGGCAGAGTAGCAATCTTTTTAGCCACTTTTTGAGCATCATAGGCAATCACCTGACCGTTGCTTTCTGCCTTATTATCCGCCTTTAGAACCTGCAAATTCATCTGAAAATAAAACAGTTCCTCAAACTTGATGCGGCGCAGGGCCTGTTTGTATTCGGCGATGTCTTTTGGAAAATGCATGGCAGCGGTGGCTTGAGCACGTCCTAACAGACGGTATTTGTCCAGAAGGACTTGGGGGAGATTTTCAGGTAACCAATTCAAAGCCCCCATATCAAAGGCTGACTGGATAGCCTTGACCAGTGTTTTTTGTGAAATGCCTTGAGCCACGCGGTAAACAGGTTGCATATCATCTGTGACCTGAGCCAAAATTTTCATTCCAGTCACCGTTGCTTTCAGGGCATCCCATTTTCCAAAAATAGCAATATCACTGCCCAAGGTCACCTTATCCGCTAAATAAGGTTGATTGAAAAAAGAAACAGCAACAACTGCTTCGCCCTGCCGAATTTTAAAGGACAGGCGATTACGTTTATATCCATAATACTGCACGTTCGCTGGTGTCACAACTGTTCCGACGATAACCGAACGCTCCCCGTCAACCAACTCAGAAATGCGTTTGCTTTTAAAATCCTCATAACGAAAAGGGTAGTAGAGCAACAAGTCCTCAATCGTATAAATACCTAATTGCTGGCATTTTTCGGCTGTTTTGGCACCGATACCTTTTATTTCCACAATGGGTGATTGTAAGTTCATAAAACCTCACTTTGCTGCTTAATAGCAAAAAGAGATTCTAAATCGCTGCTTTTTCGTCACAGCGAAGTAGAATCCAATTTATTTTGAATACACACGAGGCACACGGTCACTTAATAGACAAAGCACTTCATAATTGATGGTGCCACGTTTTTGGGCTAAATCCGTCGCAGTGATAACTTGGTCGCCGTCTTGTCCAATCAAAGTCACCTTGGTACCAATTGGAAGTTTTTCTGGCAAGCGAATAGTGATTTGGTCCATTGACACACGCCCAACGATTTCACACCATTCCCCATTGACCAACACATAAAAGCCTTGCAAATCACGGGTCCAGCCATCTGCATAACCAATCGGAACCGTCGCAATGTATTCATCTCCTTGAGCCACGTAAGTAGCCCCATAACCAACAGAATCACCAGCTGAAATTTGCTTCACATGTACCAAAGAAGATTCCAAGCTGAGAGCAGGTTTGATCGGATAAGGCAAGGCTAATTCCGTACCGCTTGGGTTAAGGCCGTACATCACAATGCCTAAACGCACCATGTTAAAAATGGTTTCGCTATGCCACAGACTCGTTGCCGAATTGCTGGCGTGAACAAGGGCTGGCGTTTCGCTCAAATGCGTAATCAAGTCTGTGAAAAAGGCTAGCTGTTGATTGAATTTAGTGTCGTCAGCTTCATCAGCCGTTGCAAAATGCGTGAAAATTCCTGCCACATGAGCGCCAGCTTTTTTCAAATCCGCCAACAAATGCTCTGCCTCATCCAGACTTCTCACACCAATCCGACCCATGCCAGAATCGACTTTCAAATGAACATCCAAGTCCGCCAAAGAAATGCCTTGCGCCAAGGCCATGTCCAACCATTCCTGACTAGCCACCGTCAAGGTCAAATGATGCTCGCGCGCTATTTCCACTTCTTCTGGCATAATAACTCCCAGAATCAAAATGGTCTTGTCAATGCCAGCTTCACGCAACTCCAGCGCTTCATCAATATTGGACACGCAAAAGCCATCCACCAAATGCGAAATCGCCTGCGCCACTTGCTTAGACCCATGCCCATAAGCATTAGCCTTTACCACCGCAAAAGTCTGCTTCCCTTGAGGGATATTAGCTTGCACACTTTCAATATTTTGGCAAATCGCTTCTAAATCAATTAAGGCCTTAGTCGGTCTATGTAAACTCGAAATCATGTCATTCCTCCAAAGATAATCATTTATGAGAAGTCGTCTAATGTGTGATTTCTAATCCTTTCAACCAGAATCATCCTCTAAGATAACACTGGCTTGGGCATAATCTCCCGAGTGAGAGATGGAAATAAAAGTCCTTCCCGAAAAAGGAGAGCGGGTAATCACCGGCGCTCCTTGGGAATTATTTAAAATTTCGATATCCTGAAATCGCAGTTTTCCAATGCCCGTCCCCATTGCCTTAGCAAAGGCTTCCTTTCCAGCCCAACGCCCTGCCAAAAAGGCCATTTGGCGTTTTAAGTTGGTATGTTCTGAAAAGCGCCTAAACTCCGCTTCTGTTAAAATGCGTTGAGCAAATTTGGGGTTCTTCTCATAAGCTTGTTGAATTGCGGAAATGTCTTGTAAATCAATACCATGCCCAATAATCATGTGACTCCCTTACCTCAGCTTATCCGCACCTGCTAACTCTCCTCAAAACTAAGGAGCTGAGAGAAATCCCCAGCTCCATTATATGTTAGTGATTAGAAGAGCAAGTCCTCATAGGAATCATGTCGCAATGTTTCATGAATTTCACGGATTAATTGTTCAGTTTTATCCCAGCCCAAACATGGGTCAGTGATGGATTTTCCAAAGACTTCTGGCGTGTCTTGACGACCGTCCTCAAGGTAAGACTCAATCATGAATCCACGCACATAAGCTTTGATTTTCTCATTCCAATCTCGATTGATTAGGGTTTGACGAACAATACGCACTTGTTCTAGGTAATTTTTCCCTGAATTGTCGTGGTTGGTGTCAATCACGATAAATGGATTTTGAAGTCCCATTTTTTCGTACAAGCTGATCGCTTTGAGCAAATCATCGTAGTAATAATTTGGCTCATTTTCACCGTGTTCGTTGGTTGCCCCGCGCAAGATAGCATGAGCTAACGGATTGCCGTCCGTTTCCACTTCAGCATTTTGGTAAATGAAATTTTGCACATTTTGCGCGGCATAAATACCATTAAACATAACCTGTAAGTTACCAGACGTTGGGTTTTTCATACCTGTCGCCGCATCAATTCCTGATGCTACAAAGCGGTGTTCTTGGTCTTCAACCGAACGCGCCCCAATAGCGTGGTAAGAAACCAAATCATCTACTAGCGGTAAATTAGCAGGGTAAAGCATTTCATCAGCCGTAGTCAAACCTGTTTCAGTAATCACGCGATAATGCAAGTGACGAACGGCTGCCACTCCATTAATCAAATCAGGTAATTTTGAGGTATCTGGCTGGTGCATCAAGCCCTTATAGCCGTCACCATTGGTACGTGGCTTAGCGGTATAAACACGCATCACAATAAAGATGCTATCTTTAACTTCTTCTTGCAATTTTGCCAGGCGGCGAGCGTATTCCAAAACAGCCTCTTCATTATCTGACGAACAAGGACCAATCACAAGAAGCAGGCGCTCATCTTCACCTCTGATGATACGAGCCAATTCCTCGTCACGCGCCTCTTTCTTTGCAAGAAAGTCTCCTTCTAATTTTGAGATGGCCTTAACTTTTGCAATGTCAAGCGTTGCACTTTTTTGATGTATTCCCATAATTATTTTCCTAATGTGCCGTAAATTTCACGGATTAATTGTTCCGTGTTGTCCCAACCAAGACAAGGGTCAGTGATTGATTTTCCGAAGATTTCTGGCGTATCTTGACGACCATCTTCAAGATAAGATTCAATCATGAAACCACGCACGTATTGCTTAATTTTAGCATTCCAATCACGATTGATTAGGGTTTGACGGACAATACGCACTTGTTCCAAATATTGCTTGCCTGAGTTGTCATGGTTTGTGTCAATCACGATGAATGGGTTTTTAAGCCCTAATTTTTCATAGTGTTCGATGGTTTCAAGGACATTGTCATAGTAATAATTTGGGACGTTTTTACCATATTCGTTGGTTGCTCCTCGAAGAATAGCGTGTGCCATGGCATTTCCTGACGTTTCCACTTCTTCACCGTTGAATAGGAAAGATTGTTTGTTTTGAGCAGCGTAGATACCGTTGAACATAACGTTCAAATTACCAGATGTTGGGTTTTTCATTCCTGTTGGAACATCGATACCAGATGCTACAAAACGGTGTTGTTGGTCTTCAACAGAGCGTGCTCCAATCGCGATATAAGACACCAAGTCATCCACCAATGGAAGGTTTTCAGGATAAAGCATTTCATCAGCAGTTGTCAAGCCTGTTTCTGAAATCACGCGGTAGTGCAAGTTACGTACCGCTTTGATACCGTTAATCAAGCTTGGTGATTCTGATGTATCAGGTTGGTGCATCAAGCCTTTATAGCCATCCCCATTGGTACGTGGTTTGGCAGTATAGACACGCATCACCATAAAGACGCGGTCTTTCACTTCTTCTTGAAGTTTTGCCAAACGATGAGCGTATTCGAGAACAGCCTCTTCGTTATCTGATGAGCAAGGACCGATGACCAAAAGAACACGGTCATCTTCGCCTTTCATGATCGCTTCTAATTCGTGGTCACGCGCTTCTTTTCTCGCCAAAGCCTCACCAGTTAAGGCAGATTCTTCCTTTAGCGCATCGAAATCGATTTTTTTACTTGTTGCTTTAAATGACATGAATCATCCCCCTTAGTATCGAAAAGTTTAGATTTTTTCTATTATATCACTTTTGGCTCTGTTTTCAATCAACTTTTCTGAATTTTCAGTAGACAGTCTAAAATTGTTTGCGACCGTGACAGTTTTTGAATTTCTTACCTGAACCACATGGGCAAGGATCGTTACGTTTAACGTGAGAGAAATCAATATCTTGTGTCGCTTGGTTTGGTGTTTGCGCCGCAATATTCTTTTCAGCCATTGTTGTGGCGTTTTGTGACGCACGTTCACGTTCTTGTTGGTGAATTTGTGCTTTCATCATGGTTCTTGTTACATCAAATTCAATCGCACCAATCATAGCTTGGAACATACGGAAACCTTCAGATTGATATTCCACCACAGGGTTATTTTGGGCATAACCACGCAAACCAACAGATTGACGCAATTGATCCAAAGCATCAATATGGTCTGTCCATTTATTGTCAACAACCATCAAAATAAGCACTTTTTGGAATTCTTTGACGGCATCAGGTGTTTTCAATTTAGCCATTTGCGCATCGTAAACGACCATCGCACGGTTAAAGAGTTCTTCTTTGATTTCATCAAAGCTCAAGTTTTCCAAATCAGATTGTTGGATAGATTGCTCATCAACTAGGTTGTTCTTAGCAAAATTCAAAATAGCGGCAAGTGCTTCGTCACGATCTGAATGGCTGTGTGCCTCAACAGTACGTTTGATGGTGCGTTTAATCATCGCTTTGATTTCAGGACCTAAATCACGGTCAGCTGTAATCACGTCACGACGTTCTGCATAAATGATTTCACGTTGTTCACGCATAACATCATCGTATTGCAAGACTTGTTTACGTGTATCGTAGTTGTTCCCTTCAACACGTTTTTGGGCAGATTCCACTTGACGTGTCAACATACGCGAACGAATAACCGCATCTTCTTCATCAAGATTCATACGGTCAAGGAAGGCCTTAATACGGTCTGAACCGAAACGACGCATCAAATCATCTTCAAGTGACAAGTAAAATTGTGATTCACCTGGGTCACCTTGACGTCCTGAACGTCCACGAAGCTGGTTATCAATACGACGGCTTTCATGACGTTCTGTTCCGATAACGCACAAACCACCCAATTCACGCACACCTTCACCAAGTTTAATATCGGTACCACGACCAGCCATGTTGGTTGCGATAGTGACTGCACCACGTTGACCAGCGTTCATGATGATTTGAGCTTCTTTAAAGTGGTTTTTCGCATTCAAAACTTCGTGTGGAATGCCTGCATCCACCAAGCGTTTTGAAATAATATCAGATGTTTCAACGGCAACTGTACCAACAAGAACAGGTTGTCCTTTAGCATGACGTGCCTTAACATCTTCAACCACTGCTTTGAACTTAGATTCCAAAGTTGGGTACAAGAGGTCTGGATGGTCAATACGAGCAACTGGTTTGTTCGTTGGTATCGGAATGATACGCATGTTGTACACTTCACGGAACTCTTCTTCTTCCGTTTTAGCGGTACCAGTCATTCCTGCCAATTTCTTATACATACGGAACATATTTTGGTAAGTAATTGAGGCACTTGTTTTTGATTCTTCTTGAATGCGGACGCCTTCTTTAGCTTCGATGGCTTGGTGCAATCCATCAGAGAAACGACGACCTTCCATCGTACGACCTGTAAATTGGTCAACGATTAGAATTTCACCTTCTTGGCTAACCACATAGTCAATATCCAAAATCATGATGTAGTTAGCGCGAAGAGCATTGTCGATATAGTGCGTCAAGGCAACATTTTCCAAATCGTAAAGATTGTCTAAGTGGAAGTATTCTTCTGCCTTGTCAATCCCGTAATCCGTCAAGCTAATGGTCTTAGTTGGCACATCGATGATGTAGTCTGTGCTTGTCAAAGTTTTAACAAAACGGTCCGCACGAATGTACAACTGACTCGTTTCTGAGCTAACTTGACCAGACACAATCAATGGTGTTCTAGCTTCGTCAATCAATACTGAGTCCACCTCGTCAATCAAGGCGAAGTTTAGCGGACGTTGTACCATGTCTTCCTGACGAACAACCATATTATCACGCAAGTAGTCAAAACCAACTTCTGAGTTGGTTGAATAAGTGATGTCACAGTTGTAAGCTTCACGTTTTTCAGATGATGATTTCGCTGACAAGTTGATACCAACAGAGAGTCCTAGCCAGCTGTACACTTCACCCATTTCTGTCGCGTCACGCGTTGATAGGTATTCGTTAACCGTAATAACGTGCACCCCTTCGCCAGAAATGGCGTTAAGGTAAACTGGCATAGTCGCTGTCAAGGTTTTCCCTTCACCAGTACGCATTTCAGGAACATCACCATTGTGCATCACGATACCACCCATAATTTGCACACGGTAAGGGAACAAGCCCAATACACGTTTGGCTGCTTCACGCACAACCGCGAAAGCTTCTGGCAACATCTGGTCGAGGGTTTCGCCGTCCTTGTAACGTTGTTTAAATTCAGGAGTCTTTGCTTTCAATTCGTCGTCTGACAAAGCTGCCATAGCGTCAGCATAAGACTCAACCTTTTTTGCTATTCTTTCTAATTTTCTTATTTCACCTTTATCGTTTTCGATAACAGTCCGTAGAATATTTGCCATTCCAATTCCTTTCGATAAACTTGTCAACCCATTCTATCATAAAAACCCTTTAAATTCAAGAATTCAGCGTACTAGCATCTGCTCAACTGAGGGTGTTAGAAGCGTTTTCCAAACACGCAAAAAGACTGAGGTAACGGCCCTCAGTCCTAACATTCTTATAAGAAATTAACGTTCTGATACTTTCTTAGCCAAAGCAAAATTACCTAGGGTTGCTGAGCCATTTTCGGCTACACCTGGTGTAACAATGTACTCTGCAACATCTGGAACAGGAACATAGCCATTTAACAGGGCGCTAAATTTATTACGAACGCGATGCAGCATATGCTCTTGTGCCATAACACCACCACCAAACACAATGACTTGTGGGCGATAAAGTAAAGTTGCTTGAACAGCCGCTTGGGCGATGTAGTAAGCTTGGACATCCCAAACTTCAGAATTGAGCTCAATCAATTCACCGCGAATACCTGTACGCCCTTCAAGCGAAGGACCTGCTGCCATACCTTCCAAACAGCCCTTGTGGAAAGGACAAGAACCTGTGTAGTCATTAGCAACATCTTGTGGGTGTGGCGCCACATAAACGTGACCCGCTTCGGTGTGTCCGATTCCACCAACAAATTCACCATTTTGGATAGCACCCGCTCCAATTCCTGTACCGATAGTGTAGTAAACAAGGCTCTTAACCCCTTTACGAACAAGGGTTTCACCATATGCAGAGCTGTTAACATCGGTTGTAAAGTAAAAAGGTACTCTAAAATGTTTTGAAATCAATCCAACCAAGTCCACATTTGCCCAATGAGGTTTTGGCGTAGTCGTAATGTAGCCATAGGTTTCTGAATTTTCATCCACATCAATCGGACCAAAAGACCCAATAGCGACACCTGCTAAGTCTTCCTCAAAGCGCTTGAAAAAGGCAACCACTTTGTCAATGGTTTCATAAGGTGTAGTCGTTGGAAATTGCGCCTTTTCCACTACTTGAAATTGCTCATCACCGACAGCACAAACAAATTTCGTCCCGCCAGCTTCTACGCTACCGTATAATTTTGTCATGTTTTTTACCTCAATATATTATATTTTTTCGATTTGTCAGTGAAAGAGAGGTGACAATCACCTCTCTACTGAATCGTTTTTATTTAACGTCTAGCAAGTTATCCCCTTCACGGACGCTACCATCAGCGACTGGTGTTACTTCAGAGTAGTCAGCTGTATTTGTGATGATAATCATAGTCGTATCATCAAGTCCCGCGTCAGCGATTGCTTTTCTATCAAATGTTCCAAGAACATCGCCTTTTTTCACTTTTTGGTTAGCTGATACTTTTTTAGTAAAGCCTTTACCTTCCATTGACACGGTGTCAATACCAATGTGAATCAAAACTTCTGCTCCGTCGTCAGATTTAAGGCCGTAAGCATGACCTGTTTCAAAGGCAATTTGAACCGTACCATCAACTGGTGAGTAAACTGTGTCACCACTTGGTTTAACAGCAATCCCTTGACCCATTGCCCCAGATGAGAATACAGGGTCGTTAACAGATGCCAAGGCAACTGTTTCACCAGCTAATGGGCTAACAATTGTTTCTGCTACTGCTTGAGTGGTAGGAGCTTGACTTGGTGCTGCAGTTGTTGTTTCTGCTTGTTTAGCAGATTCTTGAGCCGCTTGTTCTGCAACTGCTTCTGCTTCGAAAAGACCTGCTTCTCTTGTTTTACCGTAGATGTAAGTCAAAGCAAAGGCAATGGCGAAGCTGATAAGTTCACAAAGAATGTAGAATGGAATAGATGTTGCGTTGATTGAAAGGAATCCAAGGAAACCTGCTGAACCAAGTGATACGGCAACAACTTTAAGCAATCCTGCTACTGCAGCTGCTACCCCTGAACCAATCAAGGCACAGAAGAATGGGAAACGGTATTTCAAGTTAACCCCGAACAAAGCAGGTTCGGTAATACCTAGAAGGGCTGATACCCCTGCAGATGAAGCAAGACCTTTTGTTTTAGAATTTTTCGTTAAGAACCAGATGGCAAATGTCGCCGCACCTTGGGCAACGTTGGCCATAGAAGCTACTACGAAGACGAAATCTCCGTATCCAATACCTTCACGCCAAGCTGAAAGCAATTGTGTTTCGATAGCTGGGAAGGATTGGTGCAGACCTGTCATAACAATCAATGAGTAAGTACCACCAAAGATACCCATACCAATGAATCCAGTTGTGTTATACAACCATACAATCCCATCTGTGATTGCATTTGACAACATCAACATCACTGGACCAATGACTGTGAAGGTTACAAAACCTGTAATCATCACAGACAAGAGTGGTGTGAAGGTAAAGTCAACTGATGATGGCAAACGTTTGTGGAAGAATTTTTCTAAGACTGAAAGCAACCAAACTGCTGCCAAAACTGGAATAACTTGGTAAGCGTAGTTGGTTTGTGCTACATGGTAACCAAAGACATTCCAATATTCGCTAGCCCCACCAAGGTCTGGTGTGGTCATAATCATACCAATGGCAGCCCCTAGGAATTGGTTAGCACCAAAGCGTTTCGCAGCTGAGATTCCGACCAAGATAGGCAAGAACATAAATGGTGCAGCTGACATCAATTGAATCATTGCTGAGATACCCTCAATAGCAGGGTACATCTCTTCAAGTGATTTTGGTCCAAATAAGTCTGGTGAGGTTAAGAAGTTGCGCAATGCCATCAACAAACCACCTGCAACCAGGGCAGGAATAATTGGAACAAAAATGTCTGACAACAACTTAATCAAAGCCATGATTGGGTTAAATCGCCCATTGTTGTTAGCAATTTGTTTTAAATCATCTGTAGAAACTTCTGACAAACCTGTCTTTTTAATCAATTCGTCATACACGAAGTTGACATCCCCAGCACCGATGATAACTTGGTACTGACCGTCAATTTTGAAAGTTCCTTTAACATCTGGATTTTCATCCAATGCTTTTTGATCGACTTTGGTATCGTCTTTCAATACAAGACGAAGACGAGTCGCACAGTGGGCAGCTGCAACAAGATTATCTTTTCCGACCGCTGCAATAACGTCAGAAGCTACTTTTCCATAATCCATTACATTAACTCCTTTTGTCTATTTATTAAGTGTGTGAAAGCGTTTCACTTGTTTACGTTTACATTCTACCACATCTGTCAAAAATATGTCAAGCGTTTGATATATTTTTTTATTTTTTGCCAAAAACAATTGATTTTTAAATAGAAAACGTTTACTATATAGGTATAGATGGATTACTAAAAGGAGAAAGACCCCTATGGATTTACCTAAAGAAATACGATACCGAGCGTATTCCGACTGGAGTACCGAAGAAAGAGCTGCTATTGCAGAAAATGTCAACAAGTCACCTTGGCATGTCACTTATCACATTGAGCCAAAAACAGGCTTATTAAACGACCCAAACGGCTTTTCTTTTTTTAACGGCAAATACACCCTCTTCTACCAAAATTGGCCATTTGGCGCGGCTCATGGCTTGAAAGAATGGGTTCATACCGAGTCAGAAGATTTGGTGCATTTCCATACAACTGGCGCAGAATTGCTGCCTGACACCAAGCACGATAGCCACGGGGCTTATTCAGGTTCAGCCTACGAAATCGACGGCAAATTATTCCTATTTTACACAGGAAATGTCCGTGATAAAAACTGGGTACGTGACCCTTTGCAAATCGGGGCTTGGATGGACAAAGACCACAAGATCACCAAATGCAAAGACGTGCTTATTCAGCAGCCTAGCGACGTGACTGAACACTTCCGTGACCCACAAATTTTCAAATACGATGACCAATTTTATGCTATTGTTGGAGCTCAAAGTCCTGAAAAATCAGGCTTTATCAAGCTTTACAAAGCCCTTGACAACAACGTTGAAAACTGGGAAGAAGTGGGTAATCTTGACTTTGGCGGAACAGGGTCAGAATACATGATTGAATGTCCAAACCTTGTTTTTGTGGATGGAAAACCAGTCCTACTTTACTGTCCACAAGGTCTGGATAAGGCAGAATTGGATTACCAAAACATTTACCCAAATACCTACAAAGTGTGTCAAACGTTTGATACAAAGATCCCTAAATTGGTTGATCCATCAACAATCAACAACTTGGATTATGGATTTGAAGCTTACGCAACACAAGGGTTCAATGCGCCTGATGGACGTGCTTTGATTGTGAGTTGGATTGGATTGCCAGATATTGATTACCCAACTGACCAATACGACTACCAAGGGGCACTTAGCTTGGTCAAAGAATTGTCTATCAAAGACGGCAAACTCTACCAATACCCTGTCGAAGCCATTACAAGCCTGCGTTCAAGCTCAGAACCGCTTGCTGACAAAGCCGAAACAGCAAACATTTACGAATTAGAAGTTACTTTTGCTGCTGACCAAGTATCAGAATTATTACTATTCGCTGACGACAAAGGAAACGGCCTACGTTTGACTGTGGATACTGCCAACGGAAAAGTCATCCTTGATCGTAGCAAAGCTGGCGTGCAATACGCAACTGATTTTGGTCAAACCCGTGAATGTGACATTGAACCAACAGAAACCACTGCCAACATCTTCGTCGATCGTTCAATTGTTGAAATTTTCATTAACAAAGGAGAAAAAGTATTTACCAGCCGCGTCTTCCCAGAAGCAGGGCAAAGCGGTATTCAACTCACAGCTGGGGAAACGACTGGAACATACTTTGAGTTAACAAAGTAACATGGTAGCAAAATTAACAGATGTCGCTGAATTAGCTGGTGTTAGTCCAACCACCGTGTCGCGTGTCATCAATAACAAAGGGTATTTATCTGAAAAAACCAAAAGCAAGGTTCAAAAAGCCATGCAAACCTTGGGTTACAAGCCCAACAACCTCGCTAGAGGTCTGCAAGGCAAGTCAGCCAAATTGATTGGGCTCATCTTTCCAAATATCAGCAATATTTTTTATGCCGAACTCATCGAACATTTGGAAATCGAGCTTTTCAAACGTGGTTACAAGACCATTATTTGCAACAGTCAAAACGACCCTGCAAAAGAAAAAGAATACCTCGAAATGCTTGAGGCTAATCAGGTAGACGGGATTATTTCATCTAGCCACAATCTTGGCATCAAGGACTACAATCGTGTTGAGGCACCCATTGTTTCTTTTGACCGCAATCTCGCGCCAAATATCCCGATTGTATCCTCTGATAATTTCGAGGGAGGAAAAATGGCCGCTAAAACCTTGCAAAAGAACGGTTGCCAGCAAATCATTATGATTACAGGAAATGACAATACGGACTCACCAACAGGACTGCGTGCCCTTGGCTTTTCTTTCCAAATTCCACAAGGAAAAATCTTCAAAGTGCCAAACAACCTCTCTAACATTCGCCGTGAAATGGAAATCAAGTCCATTATCGCCAACAACAAACCTGATGGGGTCTTCGTTTCTGATGATTTGACTGCAATTTTGACCATGAAAATTGCCAAGCAACTCAAACTTCAAGTACCTGAAGATTTGAAAATCATTGGCTATGACGGCACGACTTTCACCGAAAATTTCATTCCTGAACTTACCACGATTAAACAACCGATTGACGAAATTGCTAATTTAATTGTTGATGTTCTGATCAAAAAAATAAAGGGAGAAAAGACCAGCAAAGACTATGTTTTGCCGATTTCTTTACTCCCTGGTGGCAGTATTTAAAAAGCAAAAAAACAAGCTGAACAATCAGCTTGTTTTTTTACATTGTAATAAACTGGCTTAGCAAACCATTGACAAATTTTGCAGATGTGTTATCTGAATATTTCTTAGCAATTTCAATGATTTCATTGACAGCCACGCGACCTGGTGTTTCGTCAAAATACTTGATTTCAAACAAACCTAGGCGCAACAAAGTTTTATCCGTTAGGGTCAAGCGTTCCAAAGACCAACCTGCTTTTAAATGCTCTTCAATTTGCTGGTCAATGTCTGCTTGAAAGTCTTGCACACCTTTGACAAGGCTAAGGAGAAAGACAGGAATATCAACTGTCACTCCTTCATCATCAAGCATGGGTTTGTCGTAAATGTAGGCAAACTCCGCAGCTGACAAGACATCTCCCCCAAATTCTAGGCTAAACAGGGCTTGGAAAGCACGCTCACGAAGGTCACGTCTGGAATTGGTAAAATTATTAGTCATCCAAAAAATCCTCATCAAACAATGCTTTTAAGTCTGGTTTAGGAGTCTTTTCAGGAACAATGCCTTCTACATGAATGTTTACAGATGAGATGGTTACTTCTGCCATGTCATAAACGGCTGCTTTTACCGCTTTTTGGATAGCAATAGAAACAGCAGGGACATTGACACCGTATTGTAAATAGACATAAATATCCGCATTAACTGTTCCATCTTCTTCTGTTTTGAGATAGACACCTTTGCCCAAAACGGTTTTGCTAAAGCTATCTGTCACCGCTTTGTTACGAAGGGAGTGAACACCATCAACCTTAGTTGCAGCAATACCTGTAATGACTTCCAGTACACGTGGTGAAATGACGATATCACCAATATTTTCAGTTGTCATAAGCATTCCTTTCTAAATACATAAAGGTAAAAAAGTAAAGAGTACAAACTGCCTCTCTACTTACTTTACTGGCTATTACGCACGTGATACGTAAGTACCTTCTTGAGTGTTGATGACTAATTTTTGACCAACTTCAATAAAGTCTGGCACGTTAACCACAAGACCTGTTTCAAGAGTGGCTGGTTTACCTGAACCTGTAACAGTTGCTCCTTTGATTGAAGGTTGTGTGTCAGTAACGGTCAATTCAACAGTTGTTGGAACAGTTACACCGATAACTTCTGTACCGTAGAATTGAATTTTAACTTCTGAGTTTTCAAGGATGTAAAGCAATTCTTCTTCAACGTTGGCTACTGGAATTTCGTATTGTTCGTAGCTTTCAGTATCCATGAAGTATGCGGTGTCATCCATTTTGTAAAGGTATTGGGCAGCACGCGTTTCAATGATTGCTTGTTCAAATTTTTCTTCTGGGCGGTAAGTCGTATCAAAAGTTGAACCAGAACGAACGTCGCGGAGTTTCATACGCATAACAGTGTTCCCTTTACCTGGTTTGTGGTGGCTTGCTTCAAGAACTTTGATAAGTTTGCCATCTGATGTTACGAAAGTCATACCTGCTCTAAGCTTACTTGCTTCAATCATTTATTCATTACCTCTTATAAATTAGTTATCGTCTTATTTTACCATAAAATAGAGCATGGCTCAAATGTTTTATAGGGGAATGTCTAGTCAAGGGCTTTAAGCATCTTTTCCCAAATGCACTTCTGGGACGTCATGCTGCACATAAGCCACGCCTTTTTGCTCCATCAGTTCAATGGCAAACGGATGCATGCGGTAAGCCGTCTTGTAGGTGATTTTCTTGATACCTGCTTGTAACAAGGCTTTGGTGCAGTTGATGCACGGAAAATGGGTCACATAGATTTCGGTACCTTTTGTAGAAATGCCTTCTTTGGCACATTGGATGAGGGCATTCATTTCGGCATGAACCGTGCGAATACAGTGCCCGTCCTCCATCTTATGCCCAACCTCATTGCAGTTATCAGTAGCAGACACCCCACCGTTGTATCCTGTGGCGATGATGCGGTTATCCTTGACCAATACAGCCCCAACAAAAGCACGGTCACAGGTGGAACGCTTGGAAATCAGCTCCGCATTTGCCATAAAATAATCTTGCCAAGAAAGTCTATTTGTCATCGTTTCTTCCTCTTATGCTTATCTAACGCTTGTACAGGATCGTTTAAGGTAAGACAATCAATTCTTTTGGTGCCAAGGTCAAGACTTCGCAACCCTCTTCTGTGACGATAAGGTCATCTTCGATACGGACACCAAATGCATTGTCCAAATAAATGCCTGGCTCGTCTGTAATCACCATACCTGCTTCAACCACTTCTTCTGATTGACCAAAGTAAGGAATTTCATGGATATCCAGTCCGATACCATGACCAATACCGTGCGTGAAATAATCACCGTAACCCGCATTGGCAATCACATTACGCGCTGCCTTGTCGTAATCTTTACGAACCATACCTGCCTTAACCGAATCAATCACAGCTTGGTTCGCTTCCAAAACCAACTGGTAAACCTCACGCTCCTTGTCGCTAATGTCACCGATGTGAATGGTGCGTGTCATATCGCTAACGTAATGATTGTAGTAGCAACCAAAATCAAGCGTCAGCATATCGCCAGATTCAATGACCTTGTCACTCGCTACACCGTGTGGCATAGCAGATCGTTTACCTGACGCTACGATGGTTTCAAAGGAAATACCTGATGCCCCATATTCACGCATCCGAAAATCAAGGAAATTGGCGACTTGCAATTCTGTCGTTTGCCCTGCCTTGATAAAGTCCAGCACATCTGTAAAGGCACGGTCAGAAATGGAACAAGCCTTACGGATGGTTGCCATTTCAGAAGCATCTTTAATCATGCGCAATGCTTCCATGAAGTTGGTTTGGGCTTGCAGATGATAACCTGCAAATACCGCTTGCAGATTTTGATAGTAGGCAAAAGACACTTGACTATCAAAGCCAATTCTTTCCAACTTATCTGCTTGGATAACCTTGGCAATCTCTTGCAGAGGGTCACGGCTTTCAATGATGTCAAATCCTTGTACGGATTGTTTCACAATCAAGGTATAGCGGGCATCTGTCACAAACAAACAGCGTGTTTTAGAAATAAAAACCGTCGCTGACGTCCCCCAAAAACCAGTCATGTAGTAAATATTGTTTTGACCAGTCACCAAAAAACCATCAATACCAACTTTGTCCAACTTTTCTTCAAAACGTTTCAATCTTGTCAACATAGGACTCTCCTTTGCAAGTCTTTTCCCCATTATATCAAAATAAGTTAAAAGCAGATACAAGATTTCGGCATATCACGGAAAAAGCCTCTCCAAATGGCATATACCTTGGAAAAGCTTTCTTGATATTATGATAATTTGTCTTTCAAATATTGTCCTGTGTAAGAACCTTTGACTTTGTCGACTTCTTCAGGCGTACCTGTGGCAACGATTTGACCCCCGCCGACACCACCTTCTGGACCAAGGTCAATCAAGTAATCCGCCGTTTTAATGACATCTAAATTGTGTTCAATCACGATGACGGTATTGCCATCATCCACAAAACGTTGGAGAACTTGAAGCAAGCGTGCAATATCATCCGTATGTAAACCCGTGGTTGGCTCATCAAGAACATACAAACTCTTACCTGTTGAACGTTTGTGCAATTCACTTGCCAACTTCATGCGTTGGGCTTCCCCACCTGATAAAGTGGTTGCCGATTGTCCCAAAGTGATGTAGCCAAGCCCCACGTCTTTAATCGTTTGCAGTTTCCGAGCAATTTTAGGAATGGCTGCAAAGAATTCTACCGCGTCATTGACTGTCATTTCAAGAACTTCGGCAATATTTTTATCCTTGTAACGAACTTCTAGGGTTTCACTGTTGTAACGTGTCCCATGACAAACCTCACAAGGCACGTAAACATCAGGCAAGAAGTGCATTTCAATCTTGATAATCCCATCACCCGAGCAGGCTTCACAACGTCCACCCTTGATATTAAATGAGAACCGTCCTTTTTTGTAACCACGAATTTTGGCTTCGTTGGTTTGGGCAAATAAATCGCGAATATCATCAAATACACCTGTATAAGTAGCTGGGTTTGACCGCGGTGTTCTTCCGATAGGGCTTTGGTCAATGTCAATCAAGCGGTCAACGTATTCCACACCTTCTAGGGCACGGTGTTTGCCAGGTTTGGCAGCATTACGATTTAATTTTTGGGCGACAGCTTTTTTCAAAATGCCATTTACCAAGGTCGATTTTCCAGAACCTGACACACCTGTCACGGCAATAAAGGTTCCCAAAGGAAAATCAACGTCAATGTTTTTCAGGTTATTTTCACTAGCTCCCTTGATAGACAAGAAACGCCCATTGCCTTGACGGCGTTCTGTCGGCACAGGAATAGCTTTTTTCCCTGACAAATACAAGCCCGTGATGGAATTGGGGTCCTTGGCCACTTCTTCTGGGGTACCTGAAGCAACGATTTCACCGCCAAAGGCTCCTGCTCCTGGCCCCACATCAATCAACCAATCCGCCTGACGCATGGTGTCCTCATCGTGTTCCACAACAATCAAGGTATTGCCCAAATCACGCATTTTCTTCAAACTAGAAATCAAGCGGTCATTGTCCCTTTGGTGCAAGCCAATTGAAGGCTCGTCAAGAACGTAAAGAACACCAGAAAGGTTGGAACCAATTTGCGTTGCTAGGCGAATGCGTTGGCTTTCCCCACCAGACAAAGTCCCTGCCGAACGTGACAAGGTCAAATAATTCAAACCAACATTGTTTAAGAAAGTCAAACGGTCTTTGATTTCTTTTAAGATAGGTTTGGCAATGACACTTTCATTTTCAGAAAGTTCCAAGTGTTTCAAGTGTTCCAAATGGTCAGACACAGACAAATCAGACACTTGCCCAATGTTCAAGCCATCTTCACCACCCACGCGTACACTGAGGGCTTGCGGGTTCAAACGGTAACCATGACAAGCTGCACAGGTCAATTCGTTCATGTATTCTTTCATGACCTTGCGGGTGAAGTCACTATTGGTTTCATGGTAACGGCGGTTAACATTGTTGACAACCCCTTCAAAAGGAATATCAATGTTGCGTTCGCCACCAAAATCATTGACATAGTGAAAATGAAATTCACGCTCACCTGAACCATATAAGACAAGGTTCTGGTCGTCCTCGCTCAAATCCTCAAAAGGCGTATCCATATCCACGCCAAAGGCTTCCATAGCCTGCTCCAACATGGTTGGGTAATATTGTGACGAAATGGGATTCCACGGAGCGAGTGCCCCTTCACGCAGCGTCTTGTGACGGTCAGGAACCACCAAATCCACATCCACTTCTAATTTAATTCCTAAGCCATCACAGGTCGGACATGACCCAAAAGGCGCATTAAATGAAAAGAGGCGAGGTTCCAATTCTGGAACGGTAAACCCACAAACAGGGCAGGAATAATGTTCTGAAAAGAGCAATTCATTGCCATCCATGGTGTCAATGATGACATAACCATCAGCCAAACGAAGGGCTGATTCGACCGAATCAAACAAACGCGACCGAATGCCTTCTTTGTTAATCAAGCGATCCACAATGATTTCGATATTATGTTGCTTGTTCTTAGACAACTCAGGGACTTCTGAGACCTCGTAAACATCTCCATCGACTCTAGCACGCACATAACCATCCTTTTGAATGCGACTAAAAATGGTCTTGTGTTGCCCTTTTTTACGACGAACAATAGGTGCCAAAATCTGCATCCGTGTCCGCTCAGGCAAGGCTAGGACTTGATCCACGATTTGCTCAACAGACGAAGCCTTAATCGGTCCATGCCCATTGATACAATAAGGCGTCCCTACACGCGCGTACAACAAACGCAAATAATCATTGATTTCCGTTGTCGTTCCCACCGTTGAACGAGGGTTTTTACTGGTAGTTTTTTGGTCAATGGAAATGGCAGGGCTAAGCCCCTCAATCGAATCCACATCTGGTTTTTCCATGTTACCAAGAAACATACGGGCATAAGCTGACAAGCTTTCCACATAGCGGCGTTGCCCTTCTGCGTAAATCGTATCAAATGCCAAACTCGACTTTCCCGATCCAGACAAGCCTGTCACCACAACCAGCTTATCCCTAGGAATATCCACATTAACATTTTTCAAATTGTGGGCACGCGCCCCACGAATCGTTAGTTTTTCTTGCATATTTCTCAACCAGCAGTTCCAGTCCGCCGCCATATCTCAATAGTAGCGCACCTCTAATAAGAACTGATAATCCTTTCTAATTAGGCATTTCCACATGTTCCACCTTCATTATAACAAATTTTCTGTGACTTACTTTCCCAAAAAACTCCGAATTGTAGTATAATAGGAGAGTATGTAAATTTTCCTTTTTTCGTTATGAAAAACAGTGTCTTTTTACAGGCTAAAAATTTAGAACACGATTTGGCTGATAGTGAAAGAAATGCCAAATCCTGTATCTCAGGTAAAAAGGAGGGGTTGTTTTTATGGAACAAATGTTTCTATCAACAGCGTTAGAATTTAAAGAAATCAATACATTCGAGCCAGGCGCTTGGATTAACTTGGTTAACCCCTCCCAGGAAGAATCAGTGAGGCTGTCTGAACAGTTCAACATTGATATCACTGACCTACGTGCACCACTTGACCTCGAAGAAACCTCACGTATTGCCGTTGAGGACAACTACACTCTCATCATCGTTGACGTACCGACCTATGAAGAGAGGAACAACAAAAGTTACTACGTCACCATTCCTTTGGGAATTATCGTGACAGAAAATGCCGTTATTACGACTTGTCTGCAAGAGTTGACCCTTTTTGACAACTTTTTCAATCGCCGTGTGAAAAATTTCTACACTTTCATGAAAACACGCTTTGTTTTCCAATTGCTTTATCGCAATGCTGAGCTTTTCCTAACTGCTCTTCGTTCTATCGACCGCCAAAGCGACCGTATCGAAGCCGAACTGGAAAATGCCACACGCAATGAGCAACTCATCGACATGATGGAGTTGGAAAAATCTATCGTGTACTTGAAAGCGTCTCTAAAATTCAACGAGCGTATTGTCAAGAAACTCTCAAGCAGCAACAGTTCTTTGAAAAAGTACATTGAAGACGAAGATTTGCTGGAAGACACCTTGATTGAAACGCAACAGGCCATCGAAATGGCTGGCATTTACGAAAATGTCTTGAATGCCATGACCGAAACAACAGCCTCTATCATCAACAACAACCAGAACACCATCATGAAGACACTCGCCCTCATGACCATGATTTTGGATATTCCAACCGTAATCTTCTCAGCTTATGGTATGAACTTCCAAAACGACTGGCTACCGCTAAACGGTTTACCTCATGCCTTTTGGTACATCGTCTTTATCGCCGCTTCTATGAGTGCCGCTGTCGTGATTTACTTCTTTAGAAAGAAGTGGTTCTAATGAATGAATTGCTCCACACCCTCTTGTTAAATCCTAATCATTTGACGCAGGGTGTTTACTAGTTAGAGAAAGTAAATCATTTGTTTTCTCTCACTAGTAATTTCTCTTGATGTAAAGACATTACTGGATACACTTAATCATTTGTTATTTCAAAAAACAGGAGAATAGACCTAATGGATCTCAATCAGCTTACTAAAAAGAATCAAGAATTCATTCACATTGCTACCAATCAGTTGATTCGTGATGGCAAATCAGACGAGGAAATCAAAGCTATTTTAGCAGATGTTTTACCAACCATCGTTGAAAATCAGAAAAAAGGGATTACCGCCCGTTCACTTCTTGGCGCACCAACAACTTGGGCTGCTTCTTTCACAACACAAGAATCAGAAACCCAAGACGCTAACAAAAAGAAAAACGATAACCCTTGGTTGATGTGGTTGGATACATCACTATTATTCATCGGCGTCGTAGCCCTTTTAAATGCTGTTATGGCTTTCTTTAGCACGTCAGCAACAAGCTTTGGTTTGCTCTCACTTATCGCCCTTGGTTTTGGTGGTGGGGCTGCTATGTATGTCACTTACTACTTTATTTACCGCCACGCTGGCAAACCAAAAAGCGAGCGTCCTGGCTTTGGTAAAACCATCCTTGTTATCGGACTTTCAATGATGGCTTGGGTATTGGTTTACACGGCAACAGCCTTCTTACCACTTGCCCTCAACCCACAATTGCCAGCAGTTGTCATGCTTATCATCGGAGCTGCTGCTCTACTTGGACGTCATTATCTTCAAAAACGCTACAACATCCTTAGCGCTATGACGCCACAAGCTTAACAGTCAAACCCCTCACTTTTAAAAAGTGAGAGGTTTTTTTGATGCTTTTGATCATACAAAAAACGACTTCACAAGGAAGTCGTTTTTAGCGTCATCGCAACGAATTAGTCTTCGTTTACGAATGGCATAAGAGCCATAACGCGAGCGCGTTTGATAGCTGTTGTTACTTTACGTTGGTTTTTAGCTGATGTTCCAGTAACACGACGTGGAAGAATTTTACCACGTTCTGATACGAAACGGCTAAGAAGCTCAGTATCTTTGTAATCAACATATTCAATTTTGTTAGCTGCGATGTAATCAACTTTTTTACGGCGTTTGAATCCGCCACGACGTTGTTGAGCCATGTGTATTCTCCTTTATATTATAGTGTTTCAAGTCCGATAAACTTGGTCATTCCATACTTTAGAATGGAAGGTCGTCGTCTGAAATGTCCATTGGGTTTGAATTGCCAAATGGGCTTTCGTCGCGACCAAAATTTGGTGTTTGTTGTGAAGGTTGTGATGAAAAACCACTATCATGTGAATTATCCCCAAATGATGGTTGGTTATTGTAACCAGAATTGTAAGAACCACCTGATTGGCCTTCACGTGTAGCACGACTTTCCAAGATTTGGAAATTATCTGCAATTACTTCTGTTACGTAAACGCGTTGACCTTGTTGGTTTTCATAGTGACGGGTTTGAATACGTCCTGTGATACCAACCAATGTGCCTTTTTTAGCCCAGTTAGACAGGTTTTCTGCTTGCTGACGCCAAATCACACAGTTGATAAAGTCAGCTTCGCGTTCACCATTTTGGTTTTTAAAGTTGCGGTTTACCGCTAGGGTAAAAGTCGCAACAGCTTGATTTGATGGGGTGTAACGAAGTTCTGCATCGCGGGTCATACGACCAACAAGTACTACATTATTTATCATAACACACCTTCTTACGCGTCAAGTTTAACAATCATGTGACGAAGAATGTCGCCGTTGATTTTTGAAAGACGGTCAAACTCGTTAAGAGCTTCAGCGTTTTCAGCTTCAACGTTGACAATGTGGTAAAGTCCTTCACGGAAATCTTTGATTTCGTATGCAAGACGACGTTTTTCCCAGTCTTTTGATTCTACAACAGTCGCACCGTTGTCAGTCAAGATAGAGTCAAAACGTGCTACCAAAGCATTTTTAGCTTCTTCTTCAATGTTTGGACGAATAATATAAAGAATTTCGTATTTAGCCATTGATATTTCCTCCTTTTGGTCTAATGACTCGCATCCTTGGACACGAGTAAGTGAGGCATACTCACAATAAATAATTATACTATATTATCCTAGAATGTGCAAGAGATTTATCTAGAAGTTCTGAAATCTCCCTCATCATAGATGGAACGGTTGCTTTCATACAACTCTGTGGCACAATCAAGGCTTTTGCGTAATTGCACCGCTTCGTCACGGCTAGTAAAAATCCGTTGTGTTTGGACATATTATTGACCGCTCCGCCAATACAATTTCTGAACAACCCACATAGCGCTACCTCGCTTTTTTGCTAAACATAAGGTTCATTATGGCATATAGAGATAGGCTATTTAGCTTTGTTTTTTGTTTTTAATCAAATCGTCATGCTTGTTGCCGATTTGTAAGAAAAAAGGCGAACAATATGATGATGGTTACATTTTTTATTTGGTTTTGTCGTCATCATCGAACAATTCTTTGAATCGGTTGCGCATAGCTTGGTATGGGCTTTGTTTTTGTTTTTTCGTTTGAATGCCCACGCTGTTAAGGTAATCAGAGATGCGATGATCACGGCGACGGTAAGCCTTACTTGTCACTACAAAAAAGTAAATCACCAGCACCACACAAATTGGAACACCAATAAACGGCGCAATGTAGATTGGATCTAGCTGTAGTGCATCTGAAACTGTGCTGGCTGAACCATCCGCATTGGCAATACGATGCCCTCTGACCAGCAAACGATGGGTATTGACCCCATAAGGTGTACATGTCACCAAGGTCATGTAATCTTGATTGGGATCAATCGTCAAATCACTCAAATCCGTTGGATCCACCACACGAATTTGGTCCACCTCGTAGGTCAAGGTTTCATTCAAAATATGGACAGTAAAGGTATCGCCAACATGGAGTTTGTCTAAGTCTGAAAACAACTTAGCCGAAGGCAAGCCACGGTGCCCTGACAAGACACTATGGGACCCAACACCACCAACAGGCAAAGACGTCCCCGCCAAATGCCCGATAGACTTTTGCAAAACAGACTCGTCTGTGCCATGGTAGATGGTTAATTTGACATCGATTTTGGGAATGTCGATATACCCCATTGAGCCATCATGGTTAAAGTTTAATTCGGCATTATACTTGGCGTCATCTTCATCTGACATATGCCAATTCATACTGGCCAATGATTGGTTATACTCTTTTGCACTCTTTAAAATGTCCTCGTACTCATCATCTGACATCTTGGAAACACTGTCTGAGTACTTCATGATGGCTTCTGATTGGTGGAAAGAATTCCAATAATCACTGACAGAAGGATAGGCTAACAGACCAAATCCCAATAAAAAGATACTAGCTAATATTAGTGAGATTTTATGTTTTTTAACCCACTCTTTCATGTTCTTCTCCTCAATATTCTTGACTAATGTCATCTATCATAACACATTTCCAAGACTTCTCAACCAGATATTTCAAAATACGCCTGTTTAGAAAGAAATATCTCCGGAAAGGAGCCTAGATGGACTTTCCGAAGATGATTTTCTTATTTTTTTCAGTCAAGCTTTAGCCTTTTTTCACGCGACGGCTAGCCACCACGTAGATAAGGACACCAGCAACTAAGACAGTTCCAAGAACGTAGAAGATTGTTGTTCCGTAAGAACCTGTTGAAGGTAACTCAGTACCAGCGTTGTTAACAACTTTAGCTTTGGCGCTGTTATCAGCTTTGATTGTAACAGCTTGACGTTCTGTCAAGATATTGTATCCTTCTGGCGCTTTTGTTTCTTCAAGGTAGTAAGTTGCGTCAGCAGCAAGACCTTTGACAGTTACTGAACCAGCTTCGATTTCAACACCATCCTCACCGTCTTCAGCGACACGGTAAACACCGTCTCCAACTTTCACGACTTTGATTTCGTTGCCACCTGTTTCAGCATCGTAAAGTTTGAAAGTTGCACCAGTCAATTGGTTATCACTACCGTCCATTTTAGTAAGTGTGAATGAGTGAGTCGTAATAAGCGTTGGGTATTCTGGTTCGTCTGGATCGATTGGGTTTTCACCATCTTCTGTTGTGTACTTGATACTCGCTTTGTTATTTGCTTTCCCATCTTGAGCATCTTTTGTAACAGTAGCGTTATAAGTGATAACAACTTCAGATGGAGAAGCGTAGATGCTTGTATCATTGTCAGCCCAAGGTAATGTCAATGTCATCACGCCAGTTGCATCATCAAATGATTTAGTGTAGTTGTTGATAGTAGTACCAGCAACAGTTACAGCTACAGAATCTTCATCGATTTTAACGTTTGTTGGTGTATCGACGACTGTGTATTGAGTGATAAGTTTTGAGGTAACGTTATCACCAGTACCTTCTGTTACGTGGTTAGTTGCTTCAAATTTGATTTGGTAAGTAACTGTTTCACCGATTTTAACTGATGATTCTGTTACGGTTTGACCATTTACGATGATGGTTTTACCACCGCCATCCATGTCATCTGGAATGATAGGTTTTGTTTCATTTTTATCTTTCAATGTAGCGTTAGGGGTAGTACTATCTACTGTGATTGTTCCGCCAAGTGAAGATTGAACATAGTAGTAACCATAAGTCAAACCAGTGAATACAATTTTGTTATTTTCAGCAGTTGCAGTTGCTACTTGTGAACCAAAGCTTGCAGCCCAAGTCTTGAAGGCTTCACTTGATACGTCAATGTTTTCTTTAGCACTGACATTTCCTTGACTATTAACACTGAAATAATCGTTTTCTCCTAATGTCTTGCCGCTAGGGACAGTGTAGGCAATTTCACCGTTTGCACCAACTGTTGCATCAAACAATTTATAAAGGGTGTAATCTTTACCTTGTGATGCGTTTTCAATTGTAATCGTTGCGCTACCACCACCTGACGTATCCACATTTTGAGCACTCACAACCGTCCCTGTAACGAAAATTACTGTGAGTAATGAAATAATTTTAACAAAAATACTTTTCGCTTTCATAATATTCTCCTTTACCTAATAAACAGAATCAATGATTACAAAACATCATTACTATTTATATTTTTTAATATAAACCAAATGAATGAGAATCCCATCAATAGTAAACCTACTAGCACATACCAATAAGTACCAGGGCCACCAGTGTTTGGTAAAGCCGTACCCGCTTGGTTAGCAATTTTGATGCGATGGCTATAAGTTGTTGTACTTTCTTCTAATTGCGCTCTACCGTCAGCGTCCGTCAAGGTTACCGTGTAGCTTTCAGCCACAGGATTATCCTCATCATCGCTAGTGGTTTCTTTGGCAATATTGAAGTAAATCGCTTCTTCTAAGACAACATAGCCATCTGGTGCTGCTGTCTCTTGGATACGGTATTGACCTTCTGTTAAGCCTATTGGTATCGTGACACCGTCGCTTGAAGTAATCGTTAATTCGCCTACTCCTTCAAGGGCTTCCCAGTTTTGGCCGCCCTCATTCCAACGGCTGATGGTAAATTGACCGCCAGATAAAGGTTCCCACTGTGAAGTCGTTTTTTGAATATTTAGCGTTGGAAGAACTTGTAATAAGCCATATTCCGTTTGCACGTCATAGTTAGAAAGTTTCGTATCGTTAAGCGCATTATCAACTTTGTACGTAAATGTGTTTTCTGAAGCTCCGACAGCTGTTTGGCTGCCCGTGAAATCATAGATGAGGATGAGGCCATCAAGTGGGACAAAACCTTCACCTGTGTCCTTATTGAACTCAGTCGCCGTCACTGTTTCAGCTGTTAGGGCAGTGCCATCAAATCCTTTTTGAGCCGAATCTGATGTCAAGACAACGCGACGTTTCTTGATTTCTAAGCTTCCGTTGCTCACCTCCATTTGAACATCGAAGTTCTTATTATTATTGACAAACCTATCTTTTAGGATCAGGTCATAATGTCCAGCGTCTTTTTGGGTGATTTCTTTTGCTTCACCCGTAAAGGCAAGGTCACTTTCTTGGTATTTACCACTTGGGTCATTGATCTTGACCGTGTAAGTAATAGTTTCTGCGACACCGTCATAGAATTTTTCTTTTTGGTCACCATCAATATAAACCTCAACTTTGGCCTGATTAACCGTCAATGTACCTGATGCATAAGAGATATGGTAATAATCCGTATGGTCTTTTCCGTTCTTATCGACAATCGTGACGTCACTTGGTAAGCTGTTACTTGTACCAGCTTCTGTCTGACTACCGTCATAAGTCACAGAAGTAATCGTATCACCTTCAGCTAGGTAAACTGCATAATCTGAAACCAAGTCATCTACACCATCAGATGTCAAAGCCTCACCGTCATAGGTTTTTTCTTTTGATTTGGCTGTAAGAATGAGATCTTTTTGGTAGTAGAGGTTTAGCACGTGACTACCACCATCTTTGATGAAGTAACTACCATCAACATCGTTACCGTCTACATCGTTAGCATTATGGAAGGTGTAACCTGAAATCTCTGTTTCATCAACAGCATATGAGAATGGAACCGTATGAGTTATCACTTCAGCGTCTTTACCTGGGATTGGATTACCATCCATATCTAAGTAATTCACCGTGAGTGTTGCACTGTCATAGGAGTGGTAGAGGAAGGTGATAACGTTGTTTTCAGCTTTAGAAGTCAGAACAAGGGTCTGTACCACTTCTTCTGGGTAATACTTCTGAGCCAACATATCATCTGTCACACCATCTTGCGTCTTCATATGGTCTTTATCGACTTCGACGGCCAATTCTTTGGCGTTAATTTGGCTACCTTCAACGGTTTTTGTCTCAGATGGTGCTACTTCAATGTTTTGGTTATCTGCAAGAAGATACTTAACGGTGTAGTCAACGGTTGCTGCTTTTGCAGTATAGTAGAAGATAATCTCGTTATTGTCATAATCGAGGGTAATGGTCTTGTGGTGTTCATCTGGGCGGTAACCAGTGATTGCAAGGGCTGATACTGTCAATTCTTGCCCTTCTACTAGAGATGGACTTTCGACAGTCTTGCTTGGAGCTAATTCTTTGTCTTGATTATCCGCATCGAGGTATTTTATTGTGTAACTGAGGACTTCTGGTACCCAGTGGGCCGTCAAAGTGATATCCTCAGTGACAGGCTTAGACCAGTCGTAACGTTTGCCGTCAGCAGTGTACCAGCCAGCAAAGATATGGTGCTCTTTCGTTGGGGTATCTGGTACGGTCGCTACCTTGTACTTTTCGATGCTTTGGC